>DASWMG010000259.1:0-8869 GCA_036399875.1 Solirubrobacterales bacterium | reverse complement strand
ACTCGCTCGACCTGCTCGCCGACCTGAAGGCGTTCGCGCTGATCCAGCGCCACGCCGCCGCCGACGCGACGGTCGTGCCGGCGGCCGAGGCGCTGGCGATCGCGACCGGCGTTCACGCCCCGCTCCTGGGAGCGGGCGCGGCTTTGACGCCGGGCGCTCCCGCCGACTTCCTGCTGCTGCGCCGCGACGCCTACGAGATCGGCGTCGGCGACCTCGCGGCCGACCTCGTCTACGCGGCGAGCGGCTCGGTCGTCGACACCACGGTCGTCGCCGGACGGGTGCTGATGCGCGGCGGCGTGGTCGAGGGCGCCGAGGAGGTCGTCGCTCAGGCAACGGAGCGGGCGCGGCGGCTCGGCATCGCCTGAGCCTGCCTGCGGCCGAGCGTCACCCGCGCGGCCCAGGCCGCGGCGAGGCCGGAGCTGGCGGCGAGCAGCAGCGCCGCGCGCGGATCGTAGGCCTCCGAGAGCCAGCCGGCGAGCGGCGCCCCGATCGGCGTCGAGCCGAGGAAGACGACCGAGTAGAGCGCCATCACGCGGCCGCGCATCGCCGGCTCCACGGAGAGCTGGATCGACGAATTGATCGCCGCCGCGAAGGTCACGGCCGAGGCGCCGAGCAGGGCGACGATCGGCACCTCCAGCGCCAGGCTCGGCATCGCCGCCGCCAGGATCGCGAGCAGGCCGAAGGCGAGCGCGGAGCCGGCGATCAGGCGGGCGTCGGTGCGGCCGTGGGCGCCGGTGACGAGGGCGCCCACCACCGAGCCGGCGCCCATCGCGGCGACCAACGTCGCGTAGGCCGAGGCGCCGCCGTCGAAGCTGAAGCGCGCCAGCAGCGGCAGGATCGCCTGGAAGTTGAGGCCGAAGGTGCCGACCAGGGCCATCAGGGCGAGCGGCACCGCCAGCTCCGGCGTGCCGCGCACGTAGCGCAGGCCGGCCCGCACGGCGCCGCGCTCGCGGCCGGCGCGCGGCGGCGTCCGCAGCTGCGCCGGCTCCATCCGCGACAGGGCCAGGACCATCGCGCCGAAGGTGAGGACGTTGACGGCGAAGCAGGGCGCGACGCCGGCGACGGCGATGATCGTCCCCGCGATCGCCGGGCCGATCAGGCGCGAGGCGTGGATCAGGACGCTGTTAAGGCTGACCGCGTTGACGAGCCGCTCCGCCCCGACCATCTCGATCGCGAAGGCCTGCCGGGTCGGGTTGTCGACCGCGTTCACCGTGCCCCGCGCGAAGGCGACGAGGAAAACCATCCACGGCGCGACGGCGCCGCTGACGGTCACCGCGAACAGGGCGAGGGCGGGCAGCGCCATCAGCGCCTGCGTGACCATCAGAAGGCGGCGCTTCGCGAAGCGGTCGGCGAGCACGCCGCCGAAGGCGCCGAAGAGGAGGATCGGCAGGAACTGGAGCGCGGTCGTGGCGCCGACGGCGAAGCCGCTTTCGGTCAGCTCCAGGACCAGCCAGATCTCGGCGACCATCTGCATCCAGTTGCCCGAGACGGAGACGATCTGCCCCGCGAAGTAGCGACGGTAGTTGGGGACGTGCAGGGAGTCGAAGCTGCGTCGGACCGCGGCGCTCACCGGCGCTCACCGTGGGCCGGCGCCTCGAGCAGTTCCTCGAGGATCGCGGCGGCGCGCTCCAGTGCGGCGACGTCCTCGGCCGGCAGCTCGCGCATGCGGCGCGCCAGGTAGGCGTTCTTGCGGCCGCGCAGGCGGCGCAGCCGCTCGCGCCCGGCGGCGCTGACGCTGACCAGGGCGCTGCGCCGGTCGTCGGGGTCGGGGGCGCGGTCCACCAGGCCGGCGTCGACGAGCAGGCGCAGGGTGCGCGTCGCGGTCGGCCGCTTGACGCGCTCGATCTCGGCGAGCTCGCTCGGGGTGAGCGGCCCGTGCCGCTCCACCGTCGCCAGCGCCGCCGCCGCGGTCGGCGACAGCTCCGTTCCACCGGCGGCGCTCGCCGCCTCCTGGCGCATCCGCCGGGCCGTGCGCACGATCGCCAGGCGCAGCCGGGCGGCGGATTCGCTCAGCTCGGCTGGTACGGCCGGTCTTTTCTCTGGCGCAAGGTCGGTCACTGATTAGCCTCAGTAATTAGCTTAGCGAATCACCTCCCTCGCCTCCGCGCGGCGGAGGTTTTTAGGGGCTATGACCCCCAAAAAACCCCGATCGCGCTGGCTCAGCCTTCCTCGTCGCGGCGGGCGGCGATCTTGCGCTCCAGCTCCCCCATCACGGCGGGGTCGCGCAGCGTCGTCACGTCGCCCAGCTCGCGCCCCTCCGCGATGTCGCGCAGGAGGCGGCGCATGATCTTGCCGGAGCGGGTCTTGGGCAGGTCGCCGGCCCAGATCACGCGCTTGGGCCGCGCCAGTTTGCCGATCTTGCCGGCGACGTGGTCGCGCAGCTCGGCGACCATCTCGTCGCTGCCGTCGAGGTCGCCTTCCAGGGTGACGAAGGCGCAGATCGCCTGGCCGGTGTCGGCGTCGCTCTGGCCGATCACCGCCGCCTCGGCCACCTTCGGGTGAGAGACGATCGCCGACTCAACCTCGGCGGTCGAGAGGCGGTGGCCGGAGACGTTGATCACGTCGTCGATCCGTCCCAGCACCCAGAAATAGCCGTCCTCGTCGCGCCGGGCCGCGTCGCCGACCAGGTAGGTGCGCGGGCCGAAGCGCTCGAAGTAGGTCGAGACGAAGCGCTCCTCCTCCTTGTAGAGGGTGCGCAACATTCCCGGCCAGGGGCGGCGCAGGACCAGCAAGCCCTCGCGCTCCTCGACCGGCTCGCCGCGCTCGTTCACAACGGCGGCGTCGATGCCCGGCAGCGGCAGCGTCGCCGAGCCGGGCTTGGTCGCGACCGCGCCGGGCAGCGGCGAGATCATGATCTGGCCGGTCTCGGTCTGCCACCAGGTGTCGACGATCGGACACCGCTCTCCGCCGATGACCTTGTGGTACCAGAGCCACGCCTTCGGGTTGATCGGCTCGCCGACCGAGCCGAGCATCCGCAGCGAGGAGAGGTCGTGCGCTTCGGGATGCTGCGCCCCCCACTTCATGCAGGCGCGGATCGCGGTCGGCGCCGTGTAGAGGATGGTGACGCCGTAGCGCTCGACCAGCTCCCACCAGACGTCCTTTGCCGGGTAGTCGGGCGCCCCCTCGTACATGACGCTGGTGGCGCCGTTGAGGAGCGGCCCGTAGACGATGTAGGAGTGGCCGGTGACCCAGCCGACGTCGGCCGCGCACCAGTAGACGTCCTCCTCGGGCCGCAGGTCGAAGACGTGGCGGTGGGTCCAGGCGACGCCGGTCAGGTAGCCGCCCGTGGTGTGGAGAATCCCCTTCGGCTTCGCGGTCGAGCCCGAGGTGTAGAGGATGTAGAGCGGGTCCTCGGCGCCCATCGACTCGGGCGGGCACTCGGGCGCGGCTGCCTCCATCGCCTGCTCGAACCAGACGTCGCGGCCGTCGCGCATCTCGCACGCCTCGCCGGTGTGGCGGACGACGAAGATCGTCTCGATCGAGGGCACCGCGCCGATCGCCTCGTCCACGCGGGCCTTGACCGCCGCCGTGGCGCCCTTGCGGCGGGCGCCGTCGACGGTTACCAGCGCCTTGGCCTCGGAGAACTCCATCCGCTCGCGCACCGCCTCGGCGGAGAAGCCGCCGAAGACGACGTTGTGGACCGCGCCGATCCTCGCGCAGGCCAGCATCGCGACGACGACCTGGGGGATCATCGGCAGGTAGATGCCGACCACGTCGCCCTTGCCGATGCCACGGTCGCGCAGCGCGTTGGCGAAGCGCTGGGTGTCGGCGAGCAGCTCGGCGTAGGTCACGTCGCGCTCCTCCCCCTCCTCGCCGCGCCATTTGTAGGCGACGCGTTCGCCGCGGCCCGCCTCGACGTGGCGGTCGAGGCAGTTGGCCGAGGCGTTGAGACGGCCGTCGGCGAACCACTTGTAGAAGGGCGGATTCGAGTCGTCGAGCCCTTCGCTCGGCTCCTCGATCCAGTCGAGCAGCCCGCGCGCCTGGCTTAGCCACCAGGCCTCGGGGTCGGCAGCCGCCTCCTCGTAGACGGCCCGGTCGCCGACCAGCGCCTCGGCGCGGAAGGGGTCGGGCGGGTCGAAGCGCTCCACCTCGAGCAGCTCGTTCAGCTGTTGCTCCAGGGTCATGCGGTTACCCTGACACATTGCTCTTCCGCCAGATCATCCATGAGGATTTGGGCTGCGCCTCCTACCTCGTCGGCGATCCGGGGTCGGGCACGGCGCTGGTGGTCGATCCCCAGTGGGACATCGATCCATACCTGCACCTGAGCCGCCTGCACGGCGTTCGCATCGAGCACGTGCTGGAGACCCACAACCACGCCGATCACGTTTCCGGACATGGGCGGCTGGCGCGGGCGACGGGGGCGACCATCCACGTCCACCGGCTCGCTGAGGCGGAGTACGAGCACGAACGCTTCGAGGACGGCTGGAGGCTGGAGCTGGGCGAGGCGGCGACGGTCGAGGCGGTCCACACGCCCGGGCACAGGCCCGAGCACACCTGCTTCCTGCTGCGCGATCCCGGCCGCGGGGGCGTCCCCGTGGCGGTGCTGAGCGGCGATTCGCTCTTCGTCGGCGACGTGGCACGGCCCGACCTCGCGGTCGAGCCCCGCGAGGGCGCCGCCGAGATCTTCCGCTCCCTGCACGAGCGCCTGCTGGCGCTGCCGGACGAGGTCGAGGTCTGGCCGGGACACCTGGGCGGCTCGCTCTGCGGCAGCTCGGGGATCGACCTCAAGACCTCCTCGACGATCGGCTTCGAGCGGCGCCACAACCGGGCGCTGGCGATCTCTGACGAGGCGGCGTTCGTCGAGGACGCGGTGGCGAGCATCGGCGAGCGACCGCCCAACGTCGAGCACATCGTCGCGCTCAACCAGGGGCCGCTGGTCGACTCAATCGGCGCGCCGGCGCGGCTGGCGCCGGTCGCCTTCGAGGCGGCGATCGCCGCGGGAGCGATCGCGGTCGACTCGCGCACCAACGAGCAGTTCGACGAGGCCCACATTCCGGCTGCGATCAGCGCCAGCGCCTACGACACCGGCTTCGCCACCAAGGTCGCCCAGGTCGTGCCGCCCGAGGCCGAGGTCGTGATCGTCGCCGCCTCGGACGGCAACGAGCTGCACGCCGCCGAACTGCTGGCGGCGGTGGGGCTGCGGGTACGCGGCTTCCTCGGCGGCGGCATGTCGGCCTGGCGCGCCGAGGAACGACCGGTGGAGCGGATCGAGGCGATCGGGCCGCGGGAACTGGCGGCGCGACTGGACGGCAGCGGGGCCGGCGACGCCGGGCGCACCGACGGCGCCCCCCTCGTCCTCGACGTGCGCCGCCCCGGTGAGTTCGCCGAGGGCCACATCCCCGACTCGCTTCACATCCCCTTCGGCGACCTCCCCGAACGGCTCGGCGAGCTCCCGCGCGACCGCCCGATCGCGACGATCTGCAAGGCGGGCGCGCGGAGCGGCCTGGCCGCTTCGGTCCTCCAGCGCGAGGGGTTCGAGGGCGTCGTGCACGTCGCCCGGGGCGGCGTCGGGACGTGGGAGCGCGAACGCCGCCCGATCGAGCGGGGCGCTTAGGGGTCAGTAGCCGGCGGGGTGCCTGGCGATGAAGCCTTCGCCGCTGTAGACCGGCGTCGCGTGCCAGCGCGGGCCGGCGCCGCCAGAGGTGTCGAAGGCGAGGCCGGCGATGATCATCCAGGCGTGGCCGGAGTTGCCGTAGACGGTGATCCACTGGCCGGGGCCCGGTTCGCCCCAGGTGGTGAGGCCGGTCGAGTCGAGCGGGCTGTCGAGGAAGCCGCCGCCGTGCAGGGCGAAGCTGACCGCGCCCGAGCAGTCGTAGCCGGAGGATTCGAAGGAGCCGTGGCCGCCGCCCCAGACGTAGGGCGTCGTGGCGATCGAGTTGGCGGCTTCGATCGCCGCCTTGACGGCGGGCGGCGCCGCGGCCGGCACGCTGGCCTGGCTTTCGGAGATGTACTGGGCTTCCTGGCCGGGGGTGAGCGGCGCGGGCGCTGAAGCGGGCGGGGTGCCGCCGGCGTCGGCGATCTGTTCTGAGATCGCGGCGAGGTTGTCGCTGAGCGCCGCCTCGCGCGACTGCAGCGCGTCGAGCGCTTCCTGGCGCTCGGCCTGGGCGGCCTTCAGCTCGGCGAAGCGGGCGGCCGCCTCAGCGCTGGCGGCCTCGGCCTCGCGCTCCTTGGCCGCGATCGTGTCGCGGGCCCGCTCCAGCCGCAGCCGGATCGCCGCCATCCGCCCGACCGCCGCTTTCGCCTCGTCGCGAAGCCCCTGGACCCGGTCGGCGACGGCGTCGTCGTAGTCCTGGATCTGACTCAGGTACTCGGCGCGGCTGCCGACGTCGGCCCAGCTCTCCGACCCCAGGACGAAGCTCAGCGTGTCGGGAGTCCCGGTCACGTAGATCTCGACAAGGCGCTGGCGCAGGACGCCGAGGGCGCGGTGCAGGCGCGCCCGGATGCGAGCGAGGCGGCGCCGTTCGGCTTCCAGCTCGGCGGTCGCTTCGTCGAGCTCGGCCTGCTTGCTCGCCAGCTCCGCCTCAGCGGCTTCCTGGCGCTGGCGCAGCGCCGAGACTTCGCCGAGCATCGTGTCGATCGCCCGGTTCTGCTCTTCGAGCGTCGCGCTGATCGCGCTCTCGCTCTCGCGGACACGGTCGAGCTTCCCCTGCGTCTCGCGAAGCTCCTCCCGCAACGGCTCCGCCGACGCGCCCGCCGCGACGCAGAGGGCGGCGACGAGAATCGAGGCGAGAAGCAGCAGCCAGTGGGGCGTGCCGGGTTTGGCGCGCATCGCCTCCAAGGTACGAGGATACGACGGCCGGCCACACCCGCGAGCCGGCCTGCAATCGCGATTGCAGCGGACCCCCGCCGGTCTTCAGACGAGGCGCAGCGAGAAGAGCACGGCGGAGACCGTGGTCGCGAGGTTGAGACTGGAGACGCCGTCGCGCATCGGAATGCCCAGCCGTAGGTCAGCGCGTTCGAGCAGGGCCTCGCTGAGACCGTGGCGCTCGGTGCCGAAGGCGAGAACGGCTCGGGCGGGCAGCTCGGTCGGCCGCAGGTTGCCGCCCTCGGGGTCGATCGCGACCAGGAGGCGGTCGCTGTCGGGCAACTCGTCAATCTTCCGCACCGGCAGCGCGAAGTTGAGCCCGGCCGCGGCCCGCACCGACTCGGCGTGCCAGGGGTCGTTGGTGCCGGTCGCGAACACGCCTGCCGCGTCGGCGGCAGCCGCGACGCGCACGCACGCCCCCATGTTGCCGAGGTTGCGGGGCTCCTCGAGCAGGACGACCGGCGCCTCGCGCCTATCGGCGAGCGCGGCGGCCACGTCGACGTTGGGACGGCGGGCGATCGCGACGACGCCGGTGTAGGGAGCCTGCGGGACGAGCTCGTCGAGCAGCCCTTCCTCGACCGGGGTCACCCGTTCGCGCAGGGCGCCGATCAGATCGGGGGCGAGGTCAGCCGCCAGCCCCTCCAGCTTCTCGGGCCGCGAGGCGACCGCCTCCAAGACCTCGGCGCCAAAGCGCAGGGCGTGCTTGAGCGCGTGGAAGCCCTCGAGGATGACCAGCTCGGGGTCACGCCAGGCGGTCTTGTAGCGCTTGATCAGGGCACCGCTCACGCGGGCATCATGCCTCAGCGCCGAGCGCCGCCATCGTCGCCGCGACCGACTCGGCCAGCGCCGGCGGGCTGTAGCCGCCCTCCAGCACGGCGCCGACGGGAGCGCCGAGCGCGCGGCCCAGGTCGCGGACCCACGCCGCCATGCGACCGAACGATTCCGCCTCCAGCCGGCAGGTGGCGAACGGATCGTCGCGGTGGGCGTCAAAGCCGGCCGAGACGAGGATCGCGTCGGGACCGAAATCGCGCGCGGCGGGCCCGATCTTCTCCTCGAGCAGCGAGAGCCAGACGCCCTCCTCCGAGCCGCCGGCGACCGGCAGGTCGAGCGTGCAGCCCTCCCCCGCGCCGCTGCCGATGTCGTCAGCCGAACCGGTCCCTGGGTAGATGCCGCGCTCGTGGATCCCGGCGACGAGAACGTCGGGGCGCTCGCGGAAGGCCGCGACGGTGCCGTTCCCGTGGTGGACGTCCCAATCGACGATCAGCACGCGCTCGAGGCCCAGCTCGCCGAGCGCCAGCTCGGCCGCGATCGCGACGTTGTTGAAGAGGCAGAAGCCCATCGCTCGATCCGGTTCGGCGTGGTGGCCGGCGGGCCGGACCGCACAGAAGCCGGTTCGAGCCTCGCCGGCGACCAGGGCCCGGGTCATCGCGCAGGCCGCCCCCGCTGCCCGCAGCGCCGCCTCGTAGGAGTCCGGCCCGGCGTAGGTGTCCGGGTCGATCGCGCCACCCCCCGACCGGCAGAGCTCGCGCACGAGCTCGACGTGACGCTCGGTGTGGACCAGCCGCAGCTCCGCCTCGCTCGCCGCCGGCGCCTCGCGCCGCTCCCAGCCGAGCCAGTCGCGCTCCTCGAGGTGACGCTCGATCGCCCTCAGCCGCTGCGGCGACTCGGGATGGCCCGGCATCCCCTCGCGCGGGTCGTGCTCGAGGCAGGCCGGGTGGCTGAAGTAGAGCGCCGGCGGGCGAATCTCTGGCGCCGGCCCGCCCTCGGCGCTCAGGCCGCCTGGAACCTCGCCCGCCACTCGTCGCGGTCGAACTCGGCCGGCTCGGTCTCGCGCAGGAAGCGCTGGATCGCGGCGATGAAGCGGCCGGGCGCCTCGACCTGCGGCATGTGGCCGACGTCCTCGAAGACGACCAGGCGGCTGCCGGGGATCATCTCGTGCGCTTCCTCGCCGTGGCCGACCGGGATGATCGAGTCGTGCGCGCCCCAGACGATCATCACCGGCACGAATTCGGCGAGGTGAAGGCGGTCGCGGGCGTCGACGCGCTGCCCTCGCGCCCCCACCAC
>DASWMG010000258.1:0-5957 GCA_036399875.1 Solirubrobacterales bacterium | reverse complement strand
CGACTCTGCGCCGCGGCGGCCTGCTGACCAGCCACCGCGGCATGAAAGGCGGCTACACCCTCGCCCGCCCGGCCGACGAGATCACCGTGCTCGAGGTCGTCCAGACCCTCGACGGCAAGGTCGGCCAGGAGGCCGACGAGGCCGGCGGCATCTGGGCCGAGGGCGTCAAGGCGCTGCGCAACGTCTTCGGCCAGACGACGATCGCCGAGGTCGCCCGCCGCGAGCTCGACGAGGCCGAGGCCGGGATGTACTTCATCTAGCTCGCACGCCTTCGAATAGTCTGCGGACATGAGGGCGTTGCGGGGGTGGGCGAGTGTCTTGGCCTGCGCGGCCCTCGTCATGGTCGCGGCGCCGGCCGCCGCCGACGCCAAGCCGGGCTACGTCGTTCTCGCTGGCGGCTATAACGAGGAACTGAGCCTGAGGGGGAGCAACGGCTATGACATCCAGGTCGAGGAGCTCAACCACCGCTCGGTTTCGCTGACCGCTTACAAAGGCAGCAGTCAGGTCGTCTACCTCCTTCGCCGCATCCACGGCAAGGGCGACGGGATCGAGGCGAGGTTTCCGGGCGTCGGCCGAGTTTCGGTGCGGTTCCACCAGCAGGGGCGCACGCAAGGAGAAGCTGGATTCTTTCCGCCGTGCCGGGGCGGGGAGACTGCCACGCGGCGGGGCTACTTCTCCGGCACGATTCGCTTTCGCGGCGAGCGGGGCTACACCGTGGTCCGCGCACGCCGAGCCCGCGGGGAGATCACCACGACCGCAAAGGAAGTCTGCAAACGGTCGATCTTCGACGACTCCGACTCCGAGCCGGAGCCTACCCCCGAAGAAGCTCACTTGTTCGCGAACGCCAGCTCTGGTGGGCGACGGGTCGGCTTTTCCGCGAACACGACGAAGCTCCCCGCAGGCACCCCGGTCGTCTTCACCAACTTCTTCGGGTTCACCTGGGAGCGGCGCGGGCGAATGTACATCTCCAGGCTCGTGTTCGTCCGCGGGGCGGAGGAGGACTTCAGTCTCGGCGACGCGGGCGACTTTCCGCAGTCGGCGACGGTCACGCCCCCCGGGCCATTTCGTGGCTCGGCCTTCTTTCAGCGAGCCTCCGAAGGCGACAACGCTTGGACCGGGTCGCTGAGCGTCGTCCTGCCGGGTGTGGGGCACGTCGCGCTCGCCGGTCCGAGCTTCACCTCGCGGCTCTGTCAGGGCGCCGGCTGCCGCCGCGAAGAGCAGAGATCGCGCAAGGACGGTATGCGTTCGGCACGCTTCCTCGATCGGGCGAGCCGGCCCTTATGGTGCCGTGTGTGCGAGGGATGACCAGGTGAAGATCGGTCCCGAGGCCTCGGCCGTCGTCGGCAACACGCCGCTGGTCGCGCTGCGGCGGCTGGGGGAGGGGCTGCCGGGCGAGGTCTGCGCCAAGCTCGAGTACTTCAACCCCGGGGGGTCGGTCAAGGACCGGATCGGGGTGGCGATGATCGATGCCGCCGAGGAGGCCGGGCTGATCGAGCGCGGCAAGTCCGTGATCGTCGAGCCGACCAGCGGCAACACCGGGATCGCCCTGGCGATGGTCTGCGCGGCGCGCGGCTACGAGCTGATCCTGACGCTGCCGGAGGGAATGAGCCGCGAGCGCGCGAAGCTGCTGCGCGCCTACGGCGCCGAGGTGCGCGAGACGCCCTCACTGGGCGGCATGGGGGAGGCGGTCGCCCTCGCCGAGGAGATCCGCGAGCAGCGCAAGGGCTTCATGCCGCAGCAGTTCCGCAACCCCGCCAACCCCGACGTCCACCGGCGCACCACCGCCGAGGAGATCTGGCGCGACACCGACGGCGAGATCGGCGCCTTCGTCGCCGGCGTGGGGACGGGGGGGACGATCACCGGGGTCGGCGGCGTGCTGCGCGAGCGCAGTCCCGACACCCTGATCGTCGCCGTCGAGCCCGCGTCCTCGCCGGTCCTCTCCGGCGGCTCTCCCGGACCGCACAAAATTCAGGGCATCGGCGCCGGCTTCGTCCCCGAGGTGCTCGACCGCTCGGTGATCGACGAGACGATCGCCGTCTCCGACGAGGACGCCCTGGAGACCGCCCGCCTCGCCGCCCAGCGCGAGGGCGTCCTGGCCGGCATTTCCGCCGGGGCAAACGTCAAGGCGGCGCTCGAAGTCGCGGCCCGGCCGGAGCTGGAGGGCAAGCGCGTCGTCACCGTCGTCTGCGACTCGGGTGAGCGCTACATGTCCTTACCCTTCTTCTCACCATGAAGAGACACATTCCGCCGGCTGCTCTGCTCCCGTTCGCGCCAGAGAAACCAGATATGGACTGGCGCGAACTCCCGCGTCCGCGCCGGCGGAGGAAGACCTTGTGGTCACATTGCCCGTTCTGACGCGCGTTCTGGCGGAGATCAAAGCCGACGTCAAGGCCGCTCGCGAGCGCGACCCCGCCGCGCAGGGCGTCTCCACCTTCGAGATCCTCAGCAGCTGGGGCGGCGTGCAGGCGCTGCTCGCCCACCGCTTCGCCCACGCGCTGCACGGGGCGGGCGTGCCGGTCGTCCCCAACGTGATCGCCTACCTGACCCGCGCGATCACCGGCGTCGAGATCCACCCCGCCGCCAAGATCGGTCCCGAACTCTTCATCGACCACGGCTCCGGCGTCGTGATTGGCGAGACCGCCGAAATCGGCTGCTGCGCGACGCTCTACCAGGGAGTGACTCTGGGTGGCACCGGCTTCCAGCGCGGCAAGCGCCACCCGACGCTGGGCGACAACGTCACCGTCGGTTCCGGCGCCAAGCTGCTCGGCCCGATCTACGTCGGCGACGGCGCCAAGATCGGCGCCAACACCGTCGTCGTCGAGGACGTGCCGCCCGGCTCGACCGTCGTCGGCAATCCCGGTCACCCGGTCAAAATCGAAGGACAGCGGGTCGAGGGTCCTGACGCCGACTGGATCCACCTGCCCGACCCGATCGCGGACGCGATCAAGTCGCTGGCCGAGCGGATCGCCAGGCTCGAAGAGCGGATCGCGCAGCTCGACGGCGGCGAGCCGCCGGAGGGCGGCGACGCGGTGCCGCAGCCCCGCACGGGGCGCTCCTCAGCTGGAGGGTGACTGGCGCGTTAGTCGCGGATATTCCGACTAAAGCGCCATCCAGCCCCCGCCGCGCGCCTCTCTATTCTCGGAGCGATGCTTCAGGAAGCCGATCCGGAGGGTTCGCGGGGAGTCGTGCAGGACGCCGCGGGCGCCCCGACCGAACCCGGTGCCGACCGCGCCGAGCGCCTCCTAGCCGACCTCAACGAGCCGCAGTGCCAGGCAGTCCGCCACGGCGAGGGGCCGCTGCTCGTCCTCGCCGGCGCCGGCTCGGGCAAGACGCGCGTCCTCACGCACCGGATCGCCTACCTTCTCGCCACCGGCGCCGCCCGCCCCGGCGAGATCCTCGCGATCACCTTCACCAACAAGGCCGCCAGCGAGATGCGCGAGCGGGTCGAGAGCCTGGTCGGCCGCTCGGCGCGGGCGATGTGGGTGACGACCTTCCACTCGGCCTGCGCGCGGATGCTGCGCGCCGACGCCGAGCGGCTCGGCTACTCGCGCGGCTTCACGATCTACGACGAGTCGGACTCGCTGCGCATGCTCAAACGCTGCATGGAAGAGCTCCACGTCGACCCGAAGCGCTACCCGCCGCGCGCGATCCGCGCCCAGATCTCCGGCGCCAAGAACCAGCTAGTCGACGCCGGCGCCTACGCCGAGGCGCAGGGCAGCGTCTTCGAAGAAACCGCCGCCGAGATCTACTCCCTCTACGAAAAGCGCATGCTCGAGGCCAACGCGATGGACTTCGACGACCTGCTCGTCCGCACGGTCAACGCGCTGGAGCTCTTCGAGGAGGTGCGCGAGCGCTGGCGCCGCACCTTCCGCCACGTTCTCGTGGACGAGTACCAGGACACCAACCACGCCCAGTACCGGCTGCTGCAGCTGCTCACCTCCGAGCACGGCAACCTGATGGTGGTGGGAGACGAGGACCAGTCGATCTACGGCTTCCGCCACGCCGACATCCGCAACATCCTCGACTTCGAGCGCGACTTCCCCGAGGCCGCGGTGGTCAAGCTCGAGCAGAACTACCGCTCGACCCAGACCATCCTGTCCGCCGCCAACGCGGTCGTCGAACGCAACCGCGAGCGGCGGCCGAAGCGGCTCTGGACCGAGCTGGCGGGCGGCGAGCCGTTGCAGCTCTCCGAGCTCTCCGACGAGCACGAGGAGGCGCGCTGGGTCGCCGCGGAGATCGAGCGCCTCGGCGAGGAGGAGGGCGTCAAGCGCGAGGACGTCGCGGTCTTCTACCGGACCAACGCGATGAGCCGGGTGCTGGAGGACACGCTGGTCCGCTTCGAGCTGCCCTACCAGGTGATCGGCGGCACCAAGTTCTACGAGCGGGCCGAGGTCAAGGACGCCGTCGCCTACCTTAGCCTGCTGATCAACCCGGCCGACCAGGTCTCCTTCGCGCGCATCGTCAACTCGCCGCGACGCGGAATCGGCAAAACGAGCCAGGGGAGGCTCGCTTCGCACGCCAACACCACCGGGCTGACGATCTGGGAGGTGATGGAACGCGTCGAGGAGGTGCCGGGCCTGGGCGCCGCCGCGATCAAGGCGGTCTCCGCTTTCCACGAGACGATGGAGGGGCTGCGGGCGCGGGCCGAGACGGCGGCGGTGGCGACGCTGCTCGAGGCGGTCCTGCGCGAGACCGGCTACCTGGAGGCGCTGGCGGCGGAGCGCACGGTCGAGGCCGAGGGGCGGGCCGAGAACCTCGAGGAGCTGGTCGGCGTCGCCGCCGAGTTCGACGTCAACCGCGAGCTGGAGGGAGATGCGGACGTCTCGCCGCTCGAGGAGTTCCTGCAGCAGATCTCCCTCTACACCGAGCAGGACGGCCTCAGCGACGACTCGTCGATCACCCTGATGACGCTCCACAACGCCAAGGGGCTCGAGTACGACACGGTGTTCATCGTCGGCTGCGAGGACGGCGCCTTCCCGCACATGCGGGCGCTCGAAGAGGGCGGTGAGGAGGAGGAGCGGCGCCTCTGCTACGTCGGCATCACCCGCGCCCGCCGCCGCCTCTACATGACCTGGACGCGCGAGCGCCGCCTCTTCGGCCGCTCCGAGCGCAACCTGCCCTCGCGCTTCGTGGACGAGATCCCGGCCGAGCTGACCGAGCGCCACCAGAGCGGCCCGAGCAAGTTCCCGGCCTGGGGCTCGGGGCAGCCCAGCGAAGCGGTGCAGCCGCTAGACCCCGGCCCGGCGCTGGAACTGCGCACCGGGGACGACGTCGTCCATGCCAGCTTCGGCGACGGCGTCGTCACCTCGGTCGAGCCGGGCGGCGTCGTCGTGGTCCGCTTCGCGGGCGATGGCTCGGAGCGCAAGCTGATGGCCGACTACGCGCCGATCCGCAAGCGGTGAGTTCGGTGGCGGCGCGGACGATCGACGGCAAAGCGGTGGCGGCAGGCGTTCGCGAGCGCGTCGCAGCGGAGGCCGCCGCCTTCGCCGCCGAGCAGGGCCGCCCGCCTGGTCTCGCCACCGTCCTGGTCGGCGACGACCCCGCCTCCGAGATCTACGTGAACATGAAGCGCGAGGCCTGCGAGAAGGCCGGCATCCGCTCGGTCCACCGGCCGCTCCCGGCGGAGACCGGCGAAGACGAGTTGTTGGCGCTGGTGCGCGAGCTGAACGCCGAGGATGGCGTCGACGGCATCCTCGTTCAGCTGCCGCTCCCCGACCAGATCGACTCCGACGCGATCGTCGCGGCGATTGATCCGGCCAAGGACGTCGACGGCCTTACTCCGGCCAACGCCGGCCTGCTCGCCCACGGCACGCCGGGTCTCGTCCCCTGCACGCCGGCCGGCGTGATGGAGCTGCTCGCCCACGAGGGCGTGGAGCTGGAGGGTGCGGAGGCGGTGGTGGTCGGGCGGTCAAAGCTGGTCGGCGTCCCGGTCGCACGGCTGCTGCTCGCGGCCAACG
>DASWMG010000257.1:0-2446 GCA_036399875.1 Solirubrobacterales bacterium | reverse complement strand
CAGGGGACCACGCCGGAACCCTGTCCCCCACCCCAGCTGCGCAACGGTCTTCGGGGGAGGGGCACCCCGGCCCCTCCGACCACGACCACCAACTAAGACGCTTTGTCGTCCCCGCCGGTCTGCTCGATCTCCTGCGCCAGCTCCTCGAGCTCCTCGGCGAAGGAGGGGCCGAAGCTCTCGACCGGAGAGTCGCCGCCGTTTTCGACGCCCAGTTCGGCGGCCAGTTCGTCTTCGTCGAGCAGGTCGTCTTCGGCGGGCGGCTCGATCGGGATCGCCGGTTCCACCGCCAGCGTCCGGTAGTGCTTGAGGCCGGTCGCGGCGGGGATCAGCTTGCCGATGATCACGTTCTCCTTGAGGCCGACGAGTTTGTCCCGTTTGCCCTCCAGCGCGGCATCGGTGAGCACCTTGGTCGTCTCCTGGAAGGAGGCCGCCGAAAGGAACGACTCGGTCGCCAGCGAGGCCTTGGTGATCCCGAGGATGACCTCCTCGCCTTTGGCCGCCGTGCCGCCCTCTTCCTTGACCTGCTTGTTGAGCCGTTTGAGGCTGCCGCGGTCCTCGAGCTGGCCGGGCAGGAGGCTGGTCGAGCCCTTCGACTCGACCCGGACCTTCTTCAGCATCTGGCGGGCGATCAGCTCGATGTGCTTGTCGTTGATGTCTACGCCCTGGGCGCGGTAGACCTTCTGCACCTCTGCGACGAGGTAGAGCTCGGTCTCGGTGCGACCGCGGATCGCCAGCAGATCGGCCGGGTAGAGCGAGCCCTCGTTGAGCTGCTGGCCCACCTCGACCTTGTCGCCGTCGGCGACGTGGAGCCTGGTGCGCGGCGGGAAGCTGTAGGCGTGCTCCTCGCCGCTCGACTCGGTGACGATCACTTTCAGCGCTTTGTCGGTTTCCTCGACCGAGACCTTGCCGGCCGCCTCCGCCATCTGCGCCAGACCCTTCGGTTTGCGCGCCTCGAAGAGCTCGACGATGCGGGGCAGACCCTGGGTGATGTCCTGGCCGGCGACGCCGCCGGTGTGGAAGGTCCGCATGGTCAGCTGGGTGCCCGGCTCGCCGATTGACTGAGCGGCGATGATCCCCACCGCGTCGCCGATGTTGACCATGAAGCCGGTTGCCGGAGCAACCCCGTAGCAGGCGCGGCACACGCCTGAGTCGGCGTCGCACTTGAGGGTCGAGCGGACCGGGACCATGACCTCCTCGTCGCCGAACGCCTCGGCGATCGCTTCGACGTCGGCCAGGGTGATCTCCTGGTTGCGCTTGAGCAGTTCGCGCCCGCGCTTGGTTTCGAACTTCTTCGCCGCCAGCCGCCCGAACAGATTGTCGTTGAGCGAGCCGTCGTCCTTGCGCAGCGCCATCTCGATGTGGTCTTTGGTCTTGCAGTCCTCGTCGCGGACGATCACGTCCTGCGCGACGTCGACGAGGCGCCGGGTCAGGTAGCCCGAGTCGGCCGTGCGCAGCGCCGTGTCGGCCAGTCCCTTTCGGGCGCCGTGGGTCGAGATGAAGTACTCGAGGACCGAGAGACCCTCCATGAAGTTGGCCTTGATCGGCCGCTCGATGATCTCCCCTTTCGGGTTGGCCATCAGGCCGCGCATCCCGGCCAGCTGGCGGATCTGTTTGAACGATCCGCGCGCTCCCGAGTTGGCCATCATGAAGATCGGGTTGAGCTCGTCGAGGTTGTCCTCCATCGCCTGGGCGACCTCGTCGGTCGCTTTGTTCCAGTGCGCGGTGACTGCCTCGTGGCGCTCCTCCGCCGTGATGTAGCCCTCGTCGTACTGCTGACGGATCGCCGCCGTCTGCTTCTCGTAGCGATCGAGGATTTCCGCCTTGTCGGGCGGGGAGATCACGTTGTTCTTGGAGACGGTGATCCCGGCCTGGGTCGCGTAGTGGAAGCCGAGCTCTTTGAAGGCGTCCAGCACCCGTGAGACCGCCGGCGCCCCGTAGGCCTCGACCAGGTCAGAGACCATCTCGTTGACGTCGCGCTTCTTCAGCGCATGGTTGGCGAAGTGGAAGCCCTGCGGGTCGAAGTCCTCGCCCAGGGCATCCGCCAGCGCCCGCTCGATCTTCTCGTTGAAGATGATGCGGCCGACGGTGGTCAGGAAGTGCTCCTGCCCGGCGCGTCGGTACTCGGCGAAGTCGTGCAGCTTGCAGCCGCCGTTCTCGTAGACGAGCTCGGCCTCCTGGGCGGAGCGGAACACCTTCACCGCGGCGCCGGAGCCGTTGGCGCCTTTGCCGGCCTTCAGCTCCTCGTCGATCTGCGCCAGCTCATCGGCTTCCGGGCCGTAGGTCAGGTAGTAGATGCCGAGCACCATGTCCTGGGTCGGGGTCGCCAGCGGCGCCCCGTGGGCAGGAGAGAGGATGTTGTTGGCCGAGAGCATGAGGATCCGCGCCTCGGCCTGGGCCTCGGCGGAGAGCGGCACGTGCACGGCCATCTGGTCGCCGTCGAAGTCGG
>DASWMG010000256.1:0-5089 GCA_036399875.1 Solirubrobacterales bacterium | reverse complement strand
GCTCGCCGCCGCCCCGCCACGAGGCGGGCGCCAGCGGTCCGACCGCGAGGCAGCCGAGCCGGTGCGGCTCGGCGACGGGCGCAGGGCGCTCGCCCGGGAACTGGTCGGAGGACGCGCCGTCCAAGTACACCCGGCCCGACTCGAACAGCGCGATCCGCTCCGCCCCATGGGCGAGGTTGCGTCGCGCCACATCGAGCAGCGAGCCGAGCAGCGTCGTCCGCATGATGGACTGCTCCTCGGAGAGCGGGTTGGAGACGACGACGCCGCGGGCGCGGGGGTCGTCGTCGGCGATCCGCAGGCGCCCGGCCTCGCCCGGGTCGGTGAAGCTCCAGCCAACCACCTCGTCGAAGCCGAGGTCGCGCATCGCGTCCTCGGCGCGCCGCCGCAGCCGCTGGGCGCGGCTCAGGCCCCCGACCTGCCCGACGGCGGGCAGGGTCGACGGCAGGTGCTCGTCGAGGCCGTGGATCCGCGCCACCTCCTCGACCAGGTCGACCTCCCGCACCACGTCGTAATGGCGGTCGGGCGGCACCTCGACGATCAGGTCGCCGTCCTCGGCCTCGGCGGCGAAACCGAGCGCCTGCAGGTAGGAGATCTCGGCGGTCTGCGGCATCCGCATCCCGAGCAGACCCTCGACCCGCTGGGAGCGCAGCCGCAACCGCCGTGGCGGCGGCAGCTCGGCGGCGACGTCGATCGTGCCCGGCACCAGCCTGGCGCCGCACAGCTCGACCATCAGCCGCGAGGCGAGCCGCTGCGCACGGATGCAGAGCTCCGGGTGGAGCTGCTTCTCGAACCGCGAGGACGCCTCGGAGCGCAGGCCGAGCATCCGTGAGGTCCGCAGGATGTTGGTGCCGTTCCAGTTCGCCACCTCGAGCAGGACGCGGGTGGTCTCGTCGGAGACCTCGGAGACCTGTCCGCCCATGATCCCGGCGATCCCGGAGGGCCCGTTGCGGTCGCAGACGAGGACGGTCTCGGCGTCGAGGGCGCGCTCGACCCCGTCGAGCGTGGTCATCTTCTCGCCGTCCTCCGCGGTCCGCACGATCAGCGCGCCGTCGGGCACCCGGTCGAGGTCGAAGGCGTGCAGCGGCTGCGCGGTGAGCAGCATCACGTAGTTGGTGATGTCCACCACGTTGTTGATCGGCCGCTGCCCGGCGGCGGTGAGGCGCGCCTGGAGCCAGGCCGGCGAGGGCCCGATCGTCACGTCGGTGAAGACGCGAGCGGTGAAGCGCGGACAGAGGTCGTGCACCTGGACCTCGACCGAGGCGTAGTCGCCGACCTCTCCCTCGCCGTCCGCCGGCGCGTCCTCGTGCCAAGGCTCGGGCGCCAGCGGCGCACCGCTGATCGCGTGCACCTCGCGTGCGACGCCGTAGACGCCGAAGCAATCGACCCGGTTGGGGGTCACCTCCAACTCGAGCACCGGCTCGGCGACCGGCAGCACGTCGGCCAGCGGCGTCCCCGCGGCAGCATCCTCGTCCTCGAGCACGAGGATCCCGTCCGCCTCCTCGGCGATTTCCAGCTCCGCGGCGGATAGGATCATCCCCGCCGACCTGACGCCGCGCAGCTTCGCTTCGCCGAGCTTGGTCCCGCCCGGCATCGTCGCGCCCGGCAGGGCGACCGCGACCGTCTGGCCGGCGGCGACGTTGGGCGCGCCGCAGACGATCGTGCGCGGCTCCTCGTCGCCGGTGTCGACCGAGCAGACGCTGAGCCGGTCGGCGTTGGGGTGACGCTCGCACTCGACCACCCGCCCGACGACGAAGCCGTCGGCGGCGGGCGGGCCGACCGTCGCCACCCGCTCGACCTCGGTGCCGGTCATCGCCAGCCGCTCGGCCAGTTCGCCGGGCTCGACGCCGGGGTCGCAGTACTGGCGCAGCCACGAGTACGGGACCCTCATGAGAACTGCTCCAGCATCCGCACGTCGTTGTCGAAGAAGCGCCGCAGGTCGGGCACGCCGTGGCGCAGCATCGCGATCCGCTCGACCCCCATACCGAAGGCGAAGCCCTGCACCCGCTCCGGGTCGTAGCCGTTGGACTCGACGAAACCGAGCACGTTGGGATCGACCATGCCGGCGCCGCCGACCTCGATCCAGCCGATCCCCTTGCAGAGGTTGCAGCGCTCGCCGCCGGCCAGCTCGCCGCTGCCGCCGCACTGGAAGCAGGAGACGTCGAACTCGACGCTCGGCTCGGTGAAGGGGAAGAAGTGCGGCCGCATCCGCGCCTCGCGGCCCTCGCCGAAGATCGCCCGCAGCATCTCCTCGAGCGTGCCCTGCAGGTCGGCGAGGGTGATCCCCTCGCCGATCGCCAGCCCCTCGACCTGGTGGAACATCGGGCTGTGGGTGGCGTCGGAGTCGCGCCGGTAGACCTTGCCGGGGACGATCACGAAGATCGGCGGCGGCTGCGCCTCCATCGCCCGCACCTGGACCGGCGAGGTGTGGGTGCGCAGCAGGACCTCGGGCCGCGACTGCACGTAGAAGGTGTCCTGAAGCATCCGGGCCGGGTGGCCGGGCGGGTGGTTGAGCGCCGTGAAGTTGTAGTAGTCGTGCTCGATCTCGGGACCCTCGGCGACGCGGTAGCCGAGTCCGACCATGACGTCCTCAATCTGGCGGATCGTGCGCGTGATCAGGTGCGGGTGGCCGGCGGGACGGACCGGCGCCCCGGGCAGCGTCACGTCGATCCGGTCGCTGGCGAGGCGGTCCTCCAGCTCGCTCGCGTCGAGCTCGCTCGAGCGCCGCTCGATCAGCTCTTCGAGCGCCCGCCGCGCCTTGTTGGCGGCGGCGCCGACCTGGCCGCGTTCCTCCGCCGGCAGCTCGGCGATGCCGCGCAGGATCGAGGTCAGCTCCGCTTTGCGGCCCAGGTAGCGGACCCGCAGCTCCTCCAGCTCCGCAGTGCTCGCTGCGGAGCTAATTGCGCCCGCGCCCTCATCCTGGATCTGCGCCACCCGCTCAAGCATCGGAGCCGCCCTCTCGCATGGCGGGCGACGATAGCCGCTCCCCCGCACTCGCCACGCGCTCGCAGGCGATCGCCGCGGCGGCGGCGACGTTGAGCGACTCGGCCGCGCCGGGACGCAGCGGGATCGTCACCCGCAGCTCGCACCGCGCCACGACCTCGCCAGGCAGCCCCTCGCGCTCGGCGCCGAGGCAAACCGTCGCGGCGGCGGCCAGCTCGTCCAGCCCCTCTCCCCCGTGCGCGACGAGCGCAGCCCGCGGCTCCGGGGTCACCTCGACCCCCGCCCGCAGCAGCGGCTGACCGAAGACCGAGCCCATGCTCGCCCGCACCGCCTTTGGGCCGTACGGGTCGGCGCAGGCCGGCCCGAGGACGACCGTCCCGCCCAGCAGCGCGTGGGCAGTGCGGACGACGGCGCCGACGTTGCCGGGATCGCCGACACCGTGCAGGTAGACGCAGGGCGGTTGCGCCGCCTCCGCCCAGCGCTCCGGCCAGACCGCGATCGCCCGCGTCCCCGAGCCCAGCGTCGAGACCTCGGCTAGCAGATCCGGTTCGACCTCCTCGGCTGCGTCGCCGCGATCGGCGAAAAGGCCGCTGCCGGCCGCGACGAGGACGAGGCGCGGCTCGACCCCCGCCGTCAGCCCGGCCTCGACCAGGTCCTCGCCCTCGGTCGCGAACAGGCCCTCGCGCTCGCGATGCTTGCGCTCGCGCAGCTTGCGGACCAGCTTCAGCTTCTCGTTGTGGGGGCTGGCGATCATCGGTGGTCGTTTCTTCTCTTCTCGTCTTTCTCCTAGAAGGTCCCTGAAAACGCAAAACGGGCCGTGAAGACGGCCCGCCCGGGAGAGTGGAGTGTCGCCTTCCGCGCTAGGCGGCGGCGCCCTCCCGGGCCAGCTCCACGAATCGGCGGAACGCATCGCGGTCGTTGACGGCGATGTCGGCGAGCATCTTGCGGTTGACCTCGACTTCGGCTTTGCCCAGGCCGTGGATCAGTTCCGAGTAGCTCATGCCCTCGAGCCGCGCCGCGGCGTTGATGCGGGTGATCCAGAGGCGGCGGAACTCGCGCTTGCGGTTGCGCCGGTCCCGGTACGCGTACATGCCGGAGCGCTGCACCTGCTCTTTGGCGAAGCGGTAGGAGGAATGCTTGCGGCCGTAGTAGCCCTTCGCTTCCTTCAGCACCTTGCGCCGCTTCTTGCGGGCGTGGACGGAGCGCTTGACGCGGCTCACTTGCCGCCTCCGAGCAGGGTCCGCACCTTCTTGACGTCAGCCGGCGCGATCTCGACCGGCCGCGCCATCTTCCGCTTCCGCTTCGGGGACTTTTTCTCCAGGATGTGACTGGAGAACGCCCGCCGGCCGCGCAGCTTGCCCTTCGCGGTCTTGCGGAAGCGCTTCTTGGCGCCTGAGTGCGTTTTCATCTTCGGCATCGGGACGGGTATTGAAGCAGACGGGCCGCCACGCACGCCTGCGCCGCCTGACCCCGCCGGTACGCTGCCGCGCGTGCGGATCGTCTACGTGGTCGGGACGCGGCCGAACTTCGTCAAGACGGCGCCGGTGATCGCGGCGCTGCGCGACCGCCTCCCCGAGGGGCGGCACGCGATCGTCCACACCGGGCAGCACTACGACCGCCTCATGTCCGAGGTCTTCCTCGAGGAGCTGGGCGTGCCGGCGCCCGACCACATGCTCGAGGTCGGCTCGGGCAGCCACGCCCAGCAGACGGCGCGCACGATGGAGCGACTGGAGCCGGTACTGGTGGAGGAGCGGCCCGAGCTGGTGATCGTCCCGGGCGACGTCAACTCGACCCTGGCGGCGACGCTGACCGCGGTCAAGATGGGGATTCCGGTCGCCCACGTCGAGTCCGGCCTGCGCAGCTTCGACCGCACGATGCCCGAGGAGGTCAACCGGATCGTCGCCGACCAGCTGTCCGAGCACCTTTTCCTGCACAGCGACGAGGCGAGCGAGAACCTGCGCGCCGAGGGCATCGCCGAGGAGCGCATGCACTTCGTCGGCAACACGATGATCGACACCCTCGTCGCGCTCGAAGGGAGGTTCCGCGCCGCGGGCGCGGCGGCGAAGCTCGGCGTCGAGCCGGACACCTACGTCCTCGTCACCCTGCACCGCCCCGCCCTGGTCGACGGCGAGCTGCTCCCGGAGACGGT
>DASWMG010000255.1:0-4994 GCA_036399875.1 Solirubrobacterales bacterium | reverse complement strand
CGGCTCAGCGCCGTCCGAGTGCAGATTGAGTGCCAGCTCGACGCATGCCTCCGGCCCGCGTTCCTCCTCGAGCAGGTCGAAGAGCGTGCCGCCGAGCAGGATGGCGTCGCGGCGCGAGGGCGGAAAGGACGGCCGCGCGCTCTCGCGCAGGCGGCGAATCACCGCGGCGCGGTAGAGGCCGACCTGACGGGCGAAGTACTGCGCGGCGCCCTCGACCAGCCAGGCCCAACCCAGGTAGCGGGCGAAGCGGCGGGGCGTCCAAGAGGGCGGCAGGGCTGGGTTGTTGGCGGCGACGACGAGCTGCGCGTAGAGCCGCTCGGCGGTGCCGCGCAGGGCTTCGCGCGAGTCCTCGCCAGCGGCGCGGCGCTCGGTGTGGGGGTCGTTGAGGACGTGGAGCTCGCTCGCCATCGCCCAGCCCGCCAGGTAGCGGCGGCAGGCCGGCGCCGCGGACCAGCGGGCCGCGGGGAGGAACGGGTGCGCCATCGAGAGCAGCGCCGGGTTGGTGTGGACGACGACGGTGACGCCTCCCGGCACCTTCTCGAAGCGGTCCTCCAGGCGCAGCCGCAGGTCCTCCATCCGGTCCAGGGTGCGCTCGGCGAACGCGGTGTCGCCGCTGTCGTGGCGGGCGGTGAACGAGAGAGAGTGCGTCTCGACCCAGGGCACGGGGCGAGCCTAATACCGACGCAGGCTGGCTAGACCAGAGCGGGCTCTGCGTCGACGCAAAGACTCTGGATCTCCGCGCGAGCCCGGTCGAACTCCTCGTCGGCCATCACCGGCGTGCCCTCGAAGGGCAGTTCGCGGTCGATCTCGACCCAGGAGCGACAGCCGTGGTACTCCTCGCGGACGCGCACCGTGACCGGGCGCGGGATGCGGTGGACCCGCAGCAGCAGGATGTGCAGCGGATGACGCCGCTTCCAGTTGAGCCGCTTTTCGGCGTAGTCGGGGGTCCAGACGTAGAAGGGCGAGAGCTCGTCGACGACGCGCGGGTTGACCACGGTGATGTGGTCGGTCACCTCGGCCCAGCAGCGCAGGCGCACCCGGTCGGGCTGCGGGATGCCGCCGTCCTGCAGGAGCGCCCGCGGCGGCGGCTCCTCGTCCGGCCAGACGCCCTCCTCGAGCGCGCGGCTCAGCTCGGGATGATGCGACTCGCGGACCAGGTTGTTCCGCTGGTGGTCGAACGTGGGGTAGAGGAAGAAGCGCTCGTGCTCGAGCTCGAAGTGCTTGTTCTCCTCGCGGATGCCGCCCTTGCGCAGGGTCAGCAACTGCTCGCCCTCGGCGAGAGCGCGCACCGTTACTGCCCATTCCTTTAAAGCGATCGGCATCTAAGTCTCAACTCGAAAAAGGTGATCCTGCGACTGGGAGGGTGTGGCGCCTCGGACCCAGTCCGGGCGGGAAGCCCCGCCAGGGCGGGCATTCTAGACGAGCGAGGCGAAAACGCAAAATTTTCTGGCGAATTTCAGGTGTTTTTGGCGAATCCATCGCCTTTTTCGCCGTATCCGCCCCCGCCAGGCGTCTCGATCCGCAGCCTGTCGCCTGGCTCGAGGGCGCCCTCGGCCTTGCTCGGCAGCGGTTCGCCGTTGAGGAGATTGCGGCCGGTAGCGCCGTCGGCGCCTCCATCGCGGCCGGCCGGGAGGTGGCGACGGCGCTCGGTCAGCAGCGTGTAGCGCATCGGGGCGAGCGCCTCGAGCTCGCGCGCCATCCCGTCACCGCCGCGGTGGCGGCCCTCGCCGCCGCTTTCCCGCCGCAGCGCCAGCTCGCGGACGCGCAGCGGGAACTCGCTCTCCAGCGCCTCGACCGGCGTGTTGAGCGTATTGGACATGGCGACGTGGATCGCGCTCGGTCCGGCGGCGTCGGGGCAGGCGCCCTGGCCGCCCCCGATCGTCTCGTAATAGGTGAAGTCGTCGTTGGCGAGCGTGAGGTTGTTCATCGTCCCCTGCCCCTGCGCGGGAACAGGGCGGGCGCCACCGAGCGCGGCGACGACCAGGTCGGCGACCCGGCTCGAGGTCTCGACGTTGCCGGCGGCGACGGCGGCCGGGAAGCGGGCGTTGAGCAGGCAGCCCTCCGGGGCGAGCACCTCGATCGGGCGGTGGGCGCCGGCCGAGGGCGGGGCGTCGGGGTCGGTGAGGGCGCGGACGGCGAAGTAGGCGGCCGACTTCGTCACCGAGAGCGGGCAGTTGAGGTTGCCCTCGACCTCGGGGTCGGTGCCGGCGAAGTCGAGCCGGAGGCGGTCGCCGTCGATAGTCGCCTCGACCCGCAGCGTCGCATCGCGGGGCGGCCCGCCCGCGTCGTCCTCGAGCACGTCTTCGGCGGCGTAGGTGCCGTCGGGAAGCGCCCGCAGCGCGGCCCGGGTACGCCGCTCGGCATAGGCGAGGATCTCGTCCATCCCTTCGCGCAGGCGATCGCGCCCGTGGCGCTCCGCCAGCTCGACGAGGCGCAGCTCGCCGATCCGGTTGGCGGCGGCCTGGGCGCGCAGGTCGGCGAGCCGCTGGCGAGGAGCGCGCATCCGCGCCGCGAGCTGCTCGATCACGTCGCCCTCGACCGCCGTGGGAGGGATGACGACGCCCTCCTCCTCCAGCGTCCGCGAATGGGCCGGCAGGCCGCCCGGCGTCGGTCCGCCGACGTCGGCATGGTGGGCGCGGCAGGCGGCGAAGCCGAACAATTCGCCCGCGACGAAGACCGGCGAGATCAGGGTGATGTCCGGCAGGTGGGTGCCGCCCCGATAGGGGTCGTTGAGGATCCAGGCGAGGCCTGGCCTGTGCTCCTCGCCCAGCACGGCAGCGACCGCGTCGGGCATCGAGCCGAGGTGGACCGGGATGTGCTCCGCCTGCATCACCAGCTCGCCCTTCGCGTCGAAGAGCGCGGTCGAGCAGTCGCGCCGCTCCTTGACGTTCGCGGAGTAGGCGGAGCGGATCAGCGTCGCGCCCATCTCGTCGCAGGCGGCGCGCAGCCCGCCAATCATCACCTGGAGCGTCACAGGGTCCATGCCGTGCCTCCCGCCGACCCGCCGGTGGTTAAGTGCCCATATGGGCCGCTAATCACCGGCGGGTCCTCTCCGCCCGGATCGTGCCGGCCCCGTCGACCTCGGTCCGCCAACCCGGCGGCACGACGAAGGTCGTCTCCGGGAGCTCGAAGAGCGCGGGGCCCTCGGCGGTCAGGCCGGCCGCCGGCTCGCCGCGCAGGATCCGCGTCGTGCGCCACTCGCCGCCGAAGCGGACGCGCCGCTCGCCCTCCTCGAGGCGGTCGCGTGGCGAGGCCTCGAGCAGCGGATCGGGACGGGGGCTGACCGCGGCGAGCCGGATGTGGACGAGGACCACCTCGCCGTCGGGGTCGCGGTGGCCGTAGCGCTGCTCGTGGGCGCGCTCGAAGCGCTCGATTAGGTCGGCCGGGTCGGGGCTCGCCGTACCCGGCACCGGCAGCTCGAAGGCCTGGCCGGCGTAGCGCATCTCGTAGACGGCTTCCAGCTCCGCCCCGGGCTCCGCCCCGAGGTGCGACGCTAGCTCGTCCACCTCGGCCGCGACTCGCTCCGCGGTCAGGTCAGGCCCCGCGAGCGTGACGGTCCGCGCCGTGTCGCGGCGGCGGTCCGAGGCGCAGAGGCCGAGCGCCGAGAGGACGCCGCCGGCGCGCGGGCAGAGGACGCGGTCGACGCCGAGCTCCGCCGCGAGCTCCGCCGCGTGCATCGGTCCGGCGCCGCCGAAGGGCATCAGCGCGAAGCGGCGCGGGTCGACGCCGCGCTCGACCGTCACCACGCGCAGCGCCCGCAGCATCTCCTGGTTGGCGACCCGGACGATCCCCTCGGCGGCCTCGAGCTCGCCGATGCCAAGCGAGGCGGCGAGGGTGGCCGTCGCCTTCCGTGCGGCCTCGACGTCGAGCCTGACGCCGCCGGCAAGTCGCGAGTCGGCCGCGAGGCGCCCGAGCAGGAGGTTGGCGTCGGTGACGGTCGGCTCGCTGCCGCCGCGGCCGTAACAGGCGGGCCCGGGGACGGCGCCGGCCGAGCGCGGTCCGACTCGCAGGGCGCCGCCGGCGTCGCGCCAGCCGACCGAGCCGCCGCCGGCGCCGACCGTGTGCACGTCGACCATCGGCAGCTGGATGACGCGGCCGCCGATCAGGCGCGAGTCGGTGCGGCGCACCTCGCCCGCTTCGACCACGCAGACGTCGCAGGAGGTGCCGCCCATGTCGAGCCCGATCGCGTTGCCGTCGCCGCTCGCCCTGGCGACGAGGCCGGCGCCGACCGCGCCGCCGGCCGGTCCCGAGAGGACGCTCCAGGCGCCGGCCCGGGCTGCGTCCTCGCTCTCGGCGACGCCGCCCGAGGAGCGCATCACGAGCGGGTGGGGCAGCCCGGCGTCCTCGGCCACCTCGCCGAGGCGACCGAGATAGCGCCCCAGCAGCGGCGAGAGGTAGGCGTCGATCGCGGTGGTCGAACAGCGCTCGAACTCGCGCATGCGGGGCAGGACCTCGTGCGAGACCGAGACATGCACGCCGGGCTGGTCGCGGCGGAGCCGGTCGGCGATCGCGCGCTCGTGC
This sequence comes from Solirubrobacterales bacterium, assembly GCA_036399875.1. Taxonomy (GTDB): domain Bacteria; phylum Actinomycetota; class Thermoleophilia; order Solirubrobacterales; family 70-9; genus VRUE01. Next base: position 473 of record DASWMG010000255.1, on the reverse strand, counting down.
GCCGGGTCGAGGTAGGAGAAGAGGAGGCAGACAGCGACCGAGTCGGCGCCGCTGTCGCGGATCGCCGCCGCGAGGCGCTCGGACTCGCGCGCGAGCGGCTCGACGACCCCGTTCGGGCCGGTGCGCTCCTGGGCCTCGAAGCGCAGCTCCGGCGGGACCAACGGCGCCGGCTTGGGAGCGCAGAGGCGGTAGAGCTCCGGCCGGTTCTGGCGGCCGATCTCGAGGACGTCGGCGAAGCCGCGGGTGGCGACGAGCGCGGTGCGGGCGCCGCGTTCCTCGAGCAGCGCGTTGGTCCCCACCGTCATCCCGTGGGCGAAGGCCTCGACCTCGCCCGGCTCGGCCCCGGCGCGGCGCAGCACCGCCTCGACGGCGGCGATCACCCCGACCGACTGGTCGTCGGGCGTGGTCGGCAGCTTCGCGGTGTGGAGCGCGGCGCCGTCGAAGAAAACGGCGTCGGTGAAGGTCCCGCCTAC
>DASWMG010000254.1:0-2052 GCA_036399875.1 Solirubrobacterales bacterium | reverse complement strand
CCTCAGGCATGGCGCGCAAGGTTAGAGGAATCGGCGGCGGCGATTGCGCCAGCCGCTCTCCTCGCTGGACTCGCCCTCGCGGGCGGCGGTTACGACCTGACCAGCCGTCACATCGCCGGCCTCCTCGCATGGCTCGTGGTGGTCGCCCTCCTGCTCCTGGGCGTCGGCTCCAAGGCGTCCCTGGCCCGGCCGTTCCTCTGGTCCGTCGCATCGGTCGTGTTCCTCGCTCTCTGGTCGGCGCTTTCCGCTTCGTGGTCGGGTTCTGCCGAGTTGAGCGCGATCGAGGCCGATCGTGCGCTCGCCTACCTCGGCGTCTTCCTTGCCGCGTTCCTAGTCGCCCAAACCGAGCGAAGGCGCCAACGTTTCGCTGAAGGTCTGGCAATTGGCGTCGCGGTCGTGGTCCTGCTCGGCCTCGGCAGCCGCCTGCTCCCCGACGTTTTCGAGGTGGCCAACGGCCTCGGCAGCGGCGCCCAGCTGCGTTATCCGCTCGACTATTGGAACGCCAACGGGGTCGTCTTCTCGGTCGGCGTGGCGCTTTTGCTCTGGCTCAGCCGCGAGGCGAGCTGGCCGGGGCTGCGCTGGCTCGCCGTCGGAATTCTGCCGGCGGCGCTGCTCGGCCTCTACTTCACCTTCTCGCGCGGCGGCCTGCTGGCGCTGGTCGTCGCGGTCGGCGCCTTCGTCGCCCTTTCGCGGGACCGGCTCTGGCTGCTGGCGACGCTCTCGCTCGCGGCGCTGGCCGCGCTGCCGGCCGTGCTCGCCGCCCAGGCACGTGACGCCCTCGAGGACAACGCCGGCGCCGCCGCGGTCGGCCAGGGCCACGAAGTGCTGCTGATCCTGCTCGTGGGGATTGCCGCCCTGCTCGTCCTTTACGGACTGCTGCGCCGCTTCGAGCGGCGCGGCGGCGGGTTGACTGGACGCATGGTCGAGGTCTCGCGCCATCCCGGACTCCTGAAGGCGGTCGCCGCCGGCCTTGCGATCCTCGCGCTGGGGGCGACCGTCGCGGTCGGGGAGCGGGCCTGGGACCGCTTCTCCAGCCCCGACATCCAGGCGCCGAGCGAGCCGGTCCAGAACTTCAGCGACCTCTCCGGAGCGGGGCGCTACGACTTCTGGAGGGTCGCCGTCGATGCCTTCGGCGAAGAGCCCGTGGCCGGAGTCGGCGCCGGCAGCTACGAGTTCGCCTGGGAGCGCCATCGCGAGATCGAACAGCCGGTCCACGACGCCCACTCCCTCTACTTCGAGTCGTTCGCCGAGCTCGGCCTGGTCGGCGGCCTCGCCGTCCTCGCGATGGTCGGCGTACTGCTCTGGACCGGCTTCGCTGCCTGGCGCGGCGCCCCGCCCCATCAGCGGGACCGGCAGGCGGCCCTGCTGGCGACGATGCTGGCCCTGGCGGTGGGCGCCGCCTTCGACTGGTTCTGGGAGATCCCCGGCGTCGGCGTCGTCTTCTTCATGGCGGCGGGCGCGGCGGTGGCGGCGCGCTGCGCGCAGCTTGCCCGGCGCGCCGAGGCTGAGGGCATGCGCCGCGAGGACCGGGGCTTCCGCTTCACCGTCGCCGGGCTGGCCGCCGCCTGGCTCTCGGCGATCGCCCTGATCGGTCCGCTGCTGGTCGAACGCGAGCTGGACGCCAGCCGCGACGCGGCGGCCGCCGGCAACCTCGCCAGCGCCGTCGAACACGCCGACACCGCCCGCTCGATCGAGCCCTGGGCCGCGTCGCCCTACGTCCAGCTGGCCCTGGTCGCCGAGGCGGAGCGCGACTACGAGACCGCCGCCGGCCGCCTCACGCAAGCGATCGACCGCGAAGACCGCAACTGGCAGCTTTACTACCTGAGGTCTAGAGTCGAGAGGGCGGGCGGCGACACGGCGGCCGCCCAAGCCGACGTCGAGCGGGCCCGCGAGCTGAACCCGCGAGAGGAGTGCCTCGATGGGATCCCGGACTGTGGATGAGCAAAGGACGACGCGCGACGCCGAGGGCGCCGCGCCGCGCCCGGGCGAGGCCGAGGCGCCGCGCGTCGGCCGCAGCGCCGCCGCGACCAGGCTCGGCCTGGCCGGCCCGGG
>DASWMG010000253.1:0-3638 GCA_036399875.1 Solirubrobacterales bacterium | reverse complement strand
CAGGCGCCGAGCATGCTGACGACGCTGCCGCCACCGACGTAGACCAGGTCCTGGCCGAGCAGGTGGTCGCGCAGGTCGGCCGGACCCTGCTCGCGGCGGAAGAGCGAGACGTGGCTGGGCTCGCAGCGGCCGGCCGAGAATGCACGGTAGAAGCGGACCACGTAGTGGTCGGCATCGCCGCTCGCCGTCGGCAGGAAGCAGACTCGCGGCCGGCGCCCGCCGCGCGCCGCCGCCAGCTCCAACACGTAGTCGTCGAGCAGTGGGTTTCCCGCCTCCATCGAGAAACCGCCGCCACCGAAGGCGACGATCTGGCGCGGCCTCGCCGCCATCGTGCCTGGCGTCATCTCCATCTGTGGATGTTCGCCGCGGCTCGCCCTGGGAGCCTTGTACGGCGGTCCCAAGATTTCGCGGCTGCCCTGGCCCGCGTGTACAGCGGCCCTCGTCGGACGGGCTCGCCGGCGCTCATTGATCGAATTCCCCGATCAATCGCGTGCTATCCCGATAATTCCAGGCACTTACCGCCGCTCAGTAGACTCGGTTATCTGTCAGGCAGCCCGCTACCGGAGGACCACTTGATGCCGGCAATTCGATCCCCTCATGAGAGCGGAGAGGCGCCGCAGGGAGAGCTGGGAGGGCTGATCGAGCGCGAGCGGCTGCCGTCGGGACGTGAGGACCTGCCCGAGCCGATCGTCGCCCACTCGCAACGCGAGCGGATCCTCGTCGCGATGGCCGACAGCTGCGCGAACAAGGGCTTCGGCGCCACCACCATCGCCGACATCGTGCGGCCGGCGGGGGTCTCGCGCGCGACCTTCTACGAGCTGTTCGAGGACAAGGAGGACTGCTTCCAGGCGGCGATGGAGCTGTCGCTCGCCGACGCGATGGAACGCGTCGTCGGCGCCTTCTCCCCCGACAAGCCGTGGGCGACGCTGGTCCGCGACTCCGCCGCCGCCTTCCTCGACCTGCTCGCCAGCCGGCCGGCCTTCGCGCGGATGGCAATGGTCGAGGCGCCCGCCTCCGGCCAGCGCGCGTCCGAGATGCACGCGGCGGGCAAGCGCGTCCTGCTGACCCTGCTCGACCGCGGCCGCGACGAGGCGATCGAGCCGGCGATCCCGGCCAGCGCCGGCCGTGCCGCGATCGCCGGCGCAGAGTCGCTGATCGTCGGCCAGATCCTCGCAGGCAACGCCGAGCGGCTGCGCGACCTGCTCCCCGACATCGTCTACATCACGATCGTCCCTTACCTCGGCCAGGAGGAGGCGCTGCGCCACTCCCGGGAGGTCGAGGCTTGAGGCCGCAGCGCGAGCGGCTGCTGGAGGCGGCGGTCCGGATCGTCGCCGAGAAGGGATACGCGGCGACCACGATCGGCGACCTGACCCGCGAGGCGAGCATCTCGCGCACCACCTTCTACGAGCTCTACCCCGACAAGGAAGCGTGCTTCCTCGCTGCCTTCGACAGCGTCGTCGAGGTGCTGATGCGGCGGATCGTCCGTGCCTACGAAGCCGAGGAGCACTGGCCCCAGCGAGCGCGCGCCGGGCTGCGGGCGTTGCTCGAGACGCTGGCCGAAGAGCCGGCGCTGGCGCGGCTGGCGATGGTCGACATCAGCTCGGTAGGGCCGGCGGCGCAGCGGCGCCATCGCGTCGCCATGCAGCGGCTGACGCCGCTCTTCGACGAGGGCCGCGACTTCGCGCCACGCGGCCACCGGCTGCCCGCCAACACCTCGCGCATGGCGGTCGGCGGCGTCACCGGCCTGATTGCCGACGACCTGGTCGCCGGCCGCACAGAGCAGTTGCCCGAGCTGCTTGGGGACCTGCTCTTCGCGGTGCTCGTGCCCTACGTCGGGCCTCACGCGGCGGTCGAGGAGATCCGGCTGGGCGAGGGCCGGCCCCAGCCAGGGGCGGTCAACGGGCCCGGGCCCGCGACCGCCGGCCGGCCTCCCGCCGGGTCTCCCTAGACGAACCCGATCTCGCGGCGCAGCTTCTTGCGCACGCGATGCAACCGGACCTTGACCGTGCCTTCCGGAATTCCCAATCTGCGCGCGATGCCCGCCTGGGTCAGATCCTCTTCGTAGCGAAGCTGGACGAGCTCGCGATCGTGCTCGTCCAGACGCTCGAGGGCCGCGTGGATGTCGGCTCGCTCGACCGTCGCGAGGACGCGCTCGTCGTCGACTCCGACCTCCGTCTCGGTCGTGTCGACCGGGTCGGGACGGCGACGGGCGTGCAGGCGGAACGCCTCGTTGCGAACGATGGTCGCCAGCCACTGCTTGCGACTGCCGGTGTCGCGGAGCGTCGAGCGGCGGCGCCAGGCGCGCAGGATGGCGTCCTGTGCGATGTCCTCAGCCTCGCATGGGTTCTTTGCGTAGCGATACGCGAACCGCAGGCAGACTCGGTGCGCATCCTCCCACTCCCAGCCGTCGGCGGCATCCCCCGGTGCCTTCTCTTGACGGTCGTGGAGTCGACGGATCTGCACGGTCGCGGGAGAACCTATCACATAATTTTGAGCAATTGAAACGTTGCTGAGGAGTCGCCCGGTCTGGTGGGCGATGCAAGCAGCAGCAGTCCGTCCGGGGGACCGGTCCGCGGAAGTGGCGTACGAGGCGATCGCGCCCGTCTACGACGATTTCACGGCCCACCACAACTACGAGCTGTGGCTGGGCGAACTCCTCCCCCAGCTCCGCCGCCACGGGTTGCGCGGGCGGCGCCTGCTCGACGTCGGCTGCGGGACCGGGAAGAGCTTCCTGCCCATGCTGGAGCGGGGCTGGGAGGTGACGGCGTGCGACATATCGCCATCGATGGTCGAGCTGGCCAAGGGGAAGGCCGGCGAGGCGGCGAGGCTGACCGTGTCTGACATGCGGGAGCTGCCGGTGCTCGGCGAGTTCGACCTCGTCTGGGCGCTGGACGACGCGATCAACTACCTGCTCGGCGCGGAGGAACTGGGGAGCGCCCTGAGCGGGATGCGCGCCAACCTGGCCCCCGGCGGGCTGCTGATGTTCGACGTCAACACCCTGCGTACGTACCGGACCTTCTTCGCCGAAGAACAGGTGGTCGAGCGGGACGGCCTGCGGCTCGTCTGGCGCGGCCAGGGCTCGCCGAGCGCGCCGCCGGGCTCGATCTCCGAGGCCCGCTTCGAGGTCGAGGCCGGCGCGGGGTCGAAGGGGAGCGTCGAGACCCACTTCCACCGCCAGCGCCACTTCCCCGAAGCGGAGGTGCTCGAGGCGATGGCGGCGTCGAGGCTGAAGGTCCTCGACGTCTTCGGCCACGAGGACGACTCCGTGCTCAAGCAGCCGGTGGACGAACTGGTCCACTCGAAGGTCGTCTACATCGGGCGGCGGGACTGACCCCTACGGGAGCGGCTGCCAGGCTGGGTGGACGAGGAGGACGCTTTCGGGCTTCGAGACGTCGTCCTCGGCCGGGAACAGGAGTCTGGGCGGGCCGCCCGCGGAGGGGCGGCGCCAAAGCCCGTCGCGGTTCGCGTAGGCGATCGAGCGGCCGTCGGGCGAGTAGGCCGGATAGCTCGCGTTCGTCGAGATCAGGCGCGGCTTCCCGCCCCGGAGCGGGACCGCCGAGACACGGGATCCCGCGCCGAAGGCCAGGTTGCGACCGTCCGGTGAGACATCGAGGTCCGAGAGGCTGAGACCGGTCCGC
>DASWMG010000252.1:0-1780 GCA_036399875.1 Solirubrobacterales bacterium | reverse complement strand
CGGTTCTTCGGGATGTGGAGAGGGGCGCCCGCGGCCGCCCCTCTTTCGTGGGGCTCCGACGTGACGTGCGGGGCCGGCTCAGATCGGCCGCGGCGCGTGCCTCGGCTCGAGCGTCCCTTCCGCTTCCGCCTCGGCCCGCTTCGCCCAGCGGTTCAGCTCACGCCGGGCCAGCACCATCTTGTGAACCTCGTCGGGACCGTCGGCGAGGCGCAGCATGCGGCTGAAGCGCCACATCGGCGCCAGCGGCGTGTCGTCGGTCATTCCCAGCGAGCCGTGGATCTGGATCGCCCGGTCGAGCACCTCCATCACCATGTTGGCGGCGACGATCTTTATCGCCGAGATCGACTGGCGGGCGGCGCGCTTGCCCTCGGTGTCCATCTTCCAGGCCGCGTACATCGTCAGCAGGCGGGCCTGGTCGATTTCCATCCGCGAGGTGGCGATCGCCTCCTGCACGAACTGCTTGTCGGCGAGCGGCCCGCCGAATGCCTCGCGCTCGTTGGCGCGGCGGCACATCATCTCGTGGGCGCGCTCGGCGGTTCCGATCGCCCGCATGCAGTGGTGGATGCGGCCGGGGCCGAGCCGGTCCTGAGCGACCGCGAAGCCCATCGCCTCCTGACCGAGCAGGTTGCCCAGCGGCACGCGGCACTCTTCGAAGCGGATCTCGCAGTGGCCGGGACCGCCGTCGTGTCCCATCACCGGGATCGGCCGCACCAGGTTGAAGCCGGGCGTATCGGTCGGCACGCAGATCATCGAGGCGCGCGCGTATGGGTGCCCGTCGGGCTGGGTGACGACCATCGCGATGCAGAGGTCGGCGCCGACCGCGCCCGAGGTGAACCACTTGTGCCCCTCGACCACCCACTCGTCGCCGTCGCGGGTCGCCTTGGCCTGGATCAGGGTCGGGTCGGAGCCGGAGACCTCGGGCTCGGTCATCGCGAAGCAGGAGCGAATCCGGCCCTCGAGCAGGGGCTCCAGCCAGCGCTGCTTCTGCTCGTCGGTCCCGTGCTCGGCGAGGATCTCCATGTTGCCGGTGTCGGGCGCCGCGCAGTTGAAGGCCATCGGCGCCGCCGCCGGGCTGCGCCCCATCTCCTCGCAGAGCAGGCCGTACTCCCAGTTGCTCAGACCCGGCCCGTAGCGCTCGTCGGGCATGAAGAGGTTCCACAGCCCCTCGGCCTTGGCGCGCTCGCGCACCTCGACCAGGATCGCCGGGTAGGGGACGCCGGGCCCGACCTCGGCGTCGAGCGCCTCCATGATCTCCCGCTCGTGCGGGTAGACATGCTCGTCCATGAAGTCGAGGATGCGCTCGCGCAGCGTCTCGACCTGGGGGCTCGGCTTGAAGTCCATCGGGGTGGTTCCTCTCAGGCGTCGGGGCGGGGAGGCGCAACGCTAGCGCGGTAGCGGGCGAAGAGCTCGCCGTCCTCCTCCAGCAGCCAGGCCAGTTCGAGCGGCGCCACGCCCGGCAGCTCTCCCTCGATTATCCGCGGCGCCTCGCCGCCGGCCAGCTTCGGCGAAGTCGTCAGGAAGAGGTCGTCGACGAGGCCGGCGGCCTCCATCTGGCCGTAGAGGCGGGGGCCGCCCTCCGAGAGCAGGGCGCGGACGCCGCGCTCGCGACGCAGGTGGCGCAGCGCCTCGGCCAGGTCCACGACGCGCTCGTGGCGGACCACTTCGACCGGGGTGGTCGTCTCCGGCGGCTCGACCTCGGAGGCGGTGAAAACCACGACCTCGCCGTGGCCTTCGGTGAACAGGCGCGCGTCCCAGGGCAGGTCGAGGCGACCGCTAACCA
>DASWMG010000251.1:0-9425 GCA_036399875.1 Solirubrobacterales bacterium | reverse complement strand
AGGAGCTCGACGATCTCGCGGGCGAGCCGGTGAAAATCAGCTCCGGCGCGCAGATCGCGAAAGTCCTGACGGAGACATTCGGCATCGCCGACCTGCCTCTCGACAAGAAGGGCAAGCCGACCGCCGACGCCGAGACTCTGGAGCGGCTCGGCTGCAACCATGCCTTCTGCCGCACGCTCGTGCGCGCCCGCAACCTGTCGCGCGTGATCGGCGCGACGGCGCGCAAGGTGCTCGACAACGCCGAGCAGGCGCTCATGTCGAAACGGCTCGTCACCCTCGAATGCGACGCCACCCTGGAGGTGCCGCCCGGCGATCTCGCCCTCGAGGGCGTCGATGCGAAACGGCTCATCGCCTTCTTCAAGGCTCTGGAGCTGAACCAGCTCGTCAAGCGCGTCGCCGAGGCCTACGACGTCGACGCCGACAAGCCCTGGTCGCAGTTGACCAAGGACGAGCGCGAGATCTTCCTCTACGGCACCGGCGACGAGCGCCACCACGTCAGCTACACCAACCGCTTCGGCCGCCACCGCTCCTACCGGGTCCGCTTCGAGGGGATCGTCAACAACCTCGAGCGTCGCTACGAAGAGACCGACTCCGAGACCAACCGCGAGCGGATCGAGGGCTACATGGCCGAGCAGCCGTGCCCGCAATGCGAAGGGGCGCGGTTGCGACCCGAGAGCCTCGCGGTCACGGTCGGCGGCCTCAGCATCGCCGAGATGACCGATCTCTCGGCGCGGGCGGCGCGCCGGTGGATTGCCGACCTCGAGCTGAACGAGACCGAGCGGGCGATCGCCCGCCTGATCGTGCGCGAGATCTCCGAACGGCTTGCCTTCCTCGACAACGTCGGCATCGGCTACCTCTCGCTGGCTCGCTCGGCGCGCTCGCTCTCGGGCGGCGAGGCGCAGCGGATCCGGCTGGCGACGCAGATCGGCTCCAGCCTGGTCGGCGTCATGTACGTGCTGGACGAGCCCTCGATCGGGCTGCACCAGCGAGACAACGAGAAGCTGATCGCGACGCTCGACCGGCTGCGCGACCTCGGCAACACGGTGATCGTGGTCGAGCACGACGAGGGGACGATGCGCGCCGCCGACCACCTCGTGGACCTGGGCCCCGGGGCCGGGGAGCACGGCGGCCACGTGATTGCGGCCGGCACGCCCGCCGAGGTCGCCAAGGACTCTGCCTCTCTCACCGGTCAGTACCTGGCCGGCAAGCGCCAGATCGAGGTGCCGGCCGAGCGCCGGCGACCCAAGGGCCACCTAACCGTGCGCGGCGCCCGCGAACACAACCTGAAGGGGATCGACGTCGAGGTTCCGCTCGGCGTCTTCTGCTGCGTCACCGGTGTCTCGGGCTCGGGCAAGTCGACCCTGGTCAACGAGACGCTGCATCACGCCGTCGCCAACCGCCTGCACCAGGCGAAGCTGCGGCCCGGCGCCCACGACGGCATCGACGGGCTCGGCCAGATCGACAAGATCATCAACATCGACCAGTCGCCGATCGGCCGTACGCCGCGCTCCAACCCGGCCACTTACACCAAGATCTTCGACCACATCCGCCAGCTCTTCACCCAGACGCAGGAGGCACGGGCGCGCGGCTACAAGCCGGGCCGCTTCAGCTTCAACGTCAAGGGCGGCCGCTGCGAGGTCTGCACCGGCGACGGCCAGATCAAGATCGAGATGCACTTCCTGCCCGACGTCTACGTGCCGTGCGAGCAGTGCCACGGCAAGCGCTACAACCGCGAGACGCTCGAGGTCCGCTTCAAGGGCAAGAGCATCGCCGACGTGCTCGAGATGTCGGTCGAGGAGGCGGTCGGGTTCTTCGAGAACGTGCCGAAGATCGCGCGGCGGCTGCGCACCCTGCACGACGTCGGCCTCGACTACATCCGGCTCGGCCAGCCGGCGACGACCCTCTCCGGCGGCGAGGCGCAGCGTGTCAAGCTGGCGACCGAGCTCTCCAAAGTTGCCACCGGCGACACCCTCTACATCCTCGACGAGCCGACCACCGGCCTTCACTTCGCCGACGTGCAGCGGCTGCTCGACGTGCTCGGCCGCCTGGTCGACGCCGGCAACACCGTCGTCGTCATCGAGCACAACCTCGACGTGATCAAGACCGCCGACTACCTGATCGACCTTGGCCCCGACGGCGGCGACGAGGGGGGAGAGGTGATCGCGACCGGCACCCCGGAGGACGTGGCCGCGGTCGCCGGCTCCCACACCGGCAGCTTCCTCGCCGAGCTGCTCGAGGCGCCGAAGCCGAAGCGAACCTCGCGCAAGCGGCGCGAGCCGGTCGCGGCGTAGCTGGCGCGTTAGTCGCGCATACCGCGAGTAATGCGCCAACCCATCTGGGATGCTCCCCGCGTGAGCGGGCAGCGCGGATGGCGCATTTGGTGGACGAAGCGGCGCTGGTACGAACGCAACCGCCGCCTCGCGCGCCGCTGGCGCGTCGCGAGGCACGCCGCCCGCGGCGGCTTCTTCATCCGCGAGCCGTTCGAGGGGGAGATCCTCGAGGCGCTCGACGAGGGACGGTTGACGATCGGCGAAGGGACGCTGCTGGAGCCGGGCTGCTGGCTAACGATGGCGGGGGAGGGGCGGATCGCGATCGGCGAGGGCTGTTTCCTCAACCGCAACACGATGCTCGCCGCCCACGAGCGGATCGAGATCGGCGACCACGTCATGTTCGCCAACGGCTGCTTCGTCGGCGACGCCGACCACCGCTTCGACGACCCCGACAAGCCGATCACCTGGCAGGGCTTCACCAGCAAGGGGCCGGTGCGAATCGGCTCCAACTGCTGGTTCGGCGTCAACTGCGTCGTGACGAGCGGCGTGACGATCGGCGAGCGCTGCGTGATCGGCTCCAACTCAGTCGTGACGAAGGATCTGCCGCCGGGCTCGATCGCGGCTGGCGCCCCGGCCAAGGTGCTCAAGGAGATCCAGTTCTCGCGCCCCCAGCCCCGCTGACTGTGGACTTGACCCCGCTATAGGGGGGTCAAAACCGCAGTCGGCGGGTGCGGGTGTCACAGAAGCGTGTCGTTTCGTGCCTATACTTTGTCCGACAGGCCGTGACCCCCGACAGGGCATGGACCAGATGACTTCCGCACTGACCGATCGACCGCACGCACAAGCAGGCGTGGAGTTCGTCCGCGCCAAGTCCGAGCTGCGCACCGCGCTGGCGACGCCGCGCCGTGCCGGCCGCACGATCGGCCTGGTGCCGACGATGGGCTACCTGCACGATGGGCACCTCTCGCTGCTGCGGGCCGCGCGAGCGGAGTGCGACGTGGTCGTGATGAGCCTCTTCGTCAACCCGACCCAGTTCGGGCCCGGCGAGGACTTCGAGCGCTACCCGCGCGACGAGCGCCGCGACGCCGAGCTGGCGGCCGAGGCCGGCGTCGACCTGGTCTGGGCCCCGCCGGTCGAGGAGGTCTACCCGGAGGGCTTTTCGACCGAGGTCGAGGTGGACGGCATCGCCGCGGTTCTCTGCGGCGACCCGAGTCGTCGCGGTCCCGAGCACTTCCGCGGCGTCGCCACCGTCGTCGCCAAGCTCTTCAACGCGGTCGGGCCAGACGTCGCCTACTTCGGCCAGAAGGACGCCCAGCAGGTCGCCGTGATCCGCCGCATGGTCCGGGACCTCGACTTCCCGGTCCGGATCGAGGCGCTGCCGACCGTCCGCGAGCCGGATGGCCTCGCGATGAGCTCCCGCAACGCCTACCTCAGCGCCGAGGACCGCGAGCGCGCCACGGCGCTCTCTCGCGCCCTGCGCGCGGTCGAGGCCGAGGCGCGAGCCGGCTCCCTCGCTGCGGCGCTGGAGGCCGGACGCCGCGCGCTGGCCGCCGCGGGGATCGAGCCCGAGTACCTCGAGGCTCGCGATCCCGACGACCTCACCGAGGTCCATGAGCTGAACGGACGCCCCGTCCTGGTCGCGGTCGCGGCCCGGGTCGGCGACGCCCGCCTGATCGACAACGTCTTGATCCACGACAGGGAGGGACCCGCCTGATGCAACGGCAGATGCTCAAGTCCAAGATCCACCGCGCCACGGTGACCGACTGCGACGTCGACTACATCGGCAGCATCACGATCGACACCGAGCTGATGGCCAGCGCCGACCTGATCACCAACGAGCAGGTCCACGTCTGGGATATCGACAACGGCGCCCGCTTCGTCACCTACGTGATCGACGGCGAGCCCGGCTCGGGGACGATGCAGGTCAACGGCGCCGCCGCCCACCTCACCCGGCCGGGCCACAAGATCATCGTCGCCTCCTTCGGCGCCTACGACGAGCGCGACCTCGAGGCCTACTCGCCGGTCGTCGTCCACGTCGGTGAGGAGAACGAGATCGTCGCGGTCGACAGTCACCCCGAGGTGCTCCTCTCCAGCGAGCCCGAGGTGGCCGACCAGCGCGAGGTCGCCTGATGAGCTCCGGCGGTCGCTCGCACACGGCGCCCCCGGCGGCCGACCGCCAGCCGGTGACGCTGCCGCGGCTCGCCGAGATGAAGGCCGCGGGCGAGCCGATCGTGATGGTCACCGCCTACGACTACCCCTCGGCGACGGTGGTCGAGGAAGCGGGCGCCGACGTCGTCCTCGTCGGCGACTCGGCCGCGATGGTCGTGCTCGGCTACCCGGGCACCGAGCCGGTCTCGATGGAGGAGATGATCGTGCTCGGCAAGGCGGTGCGGCGCGGCCTGAAGACGCCGCTGATGGTCGGCGACATGCCGATGGGCAGCTACGAGGCGAGCAACGAGCTCGCCGTCCAGAACGCCCAGCGCTTGGTCAAGGAGACCGGCTGTCAGACCGTGAAGCTCGAGGCGGGGGGGATCTCGGTCGAGCGGGCGCGGGCGATCGTCAACTCGGGCATCCCGGTGATGGGCCACGTCGGCCTCACCCCGCAGACCGCCACCGCGCTCGGCGGCTACAAAGCGCAGGGCAAGACCGCGCAGGGCGCGATCAAGCTGCTCGAGGAGGCGCTCGCCCTGCAGTCGGTCGGCTGCTTCGCGATCGTCTTCGAGGCCGTGCCCGCCGCGATCACCGAGGCGATCGTCGAGAAGCTGGAGGTGCCGACGATCGGCATCGGCGCCGGACCCGCCACCGCCGGCCAGGTGCTCGTCTTCCACGACCTGCTCGGCATCACCACCGGCCGCATGGCGAAATTCGTCAAGCGCTACGCCGACGTCAACGCCGAGATGGTCGGCGGCGTCAAGCGCTACGCCGACGAGGTCCGCTCACGACACTTCCCCGAGCCCGACCACGTCTACGGGATCGAGCCCGCCGAGCTCGCCGAGTTCCGCCGGTACATGGACCAGGAGAGCCTGGCATCGGCGAAGAGCTGGGACTGGGAGCCGCTGCCATAGGGACTAGAACTTGAACCCGAACCCGATGCAATAGAACGATTTGTAGCGGTCCACTTCCCAGAAGTTTTTCGGTACGCGAATCTCGTGCCAGATCTGAAGCGGCCCAATTCCCACTCCGCCGGTTGAGAAGGTTCCGAACTGCCCCAACCCCGGCGGGATGTAAGAAATATTAAGCGGCAAATTCGTCAACCACGGGAACAACAGCGGCGCGGAGGGCGGCTGGTATTTGAAGAGGTTGACCACGTCTATACCGTGGGTCACATCACGGATATAGAAGGGCCGGTAGCCGTCTGGTCCCAGTGGGCCGTCTTGCGCCTGTTCTGCGATCTCGCATTGGCATAAGCCGGCGGGATCGCTGGCGTTCACGGGGTTATCAGCCGCGTAGCCATACGGTTCCCCGGTTTTCGCCACCAGTGGATCGACGCTGACGAACTGGGCGGTCACCGGGTCGTACGTACGGGCGCGCAGGTAGATCAGGCCCGTCGATTCGTTCGTGTACTGGCCGTTGAAGCCCAGCGGCGTCTTGACCGTGCCGGTCTGGGCTTCGATCGCGCCGTAGGGCTTATAGCTGTAGGCGCCTTTGACTTCGCCGGAGCCGTTGGTCAGCATGCGCGTCGAGCCGAGCTGGTCGTGGTGCAGGTAATGAACTTTCCCTTCGGCGTCGATCTGGGCGATCGGCTGGCCGCCGGGCCCGTAGACGTAGTTGTTCGTCCCGTCGGAAAGAAGCAGGGGCAGGCCTGCTGAAACGTCCCAGGCGAAGCTCTTTTTGGTCCCGGAGATCGTCTGCGAGGCGCGCAGCCCGTTGCCGTCGTAGGCGTAGGCGTCTTCGATTTTTTTGACTTCGCCTTCGGCGGCGCGGTTGACCGAGATCAGGTTGCCGGCTTGGTCGTAGCCGTAGGTGGTGGCAGGCCCCGCTTCGGGGGTCGCTTTCGTGCGGTTGCCCAGTTTGTCGAAGCTGAAGCTGACGCCGCCGCCTTTTTCGAGCTGGCTCGCTTTGTCGTAGCTGTAGCTCGTGGCCGCGACCGACGTCGGGTTGTCGGCTGCGTCGTATTTGAATTCGGTGGCGCCGGCTTTGGTCAGCCTGTTCTTTTCGTCGTTGGTGTATTCCAGTTCGGCGGCGCCGGGCAGCCCGGTCGAGCTCATCGTTTTGACCTGGCCAACTTTGTCGCGGGTGTAGCTGACCGACGCCAGCGTTTCGGCGCCTTTTTTCATCGCGACTTTTTTCATCTGATCCAGGTTGTCGTATTCGAATTCGTCTTTGTTGCCCGTCGCGGCCGGGTACGTGATCGCCGTCAGCGCCGAGTTACGGTTGTAGCCGAAGGACGTTTTGTTTGCGAGCCAGTCGGTGACCGTTTCGAGCCGCCCCGCTTTGTCGAAGGCCCGCGTCACGGCTTTCCCGTTCGGGTAGACCACTTTGGTCTGCTCGTCAGCCAGGTTGTATTCGTATTTGACGAGTTCTTTAGCGCCGTTTTCCACTTCGGTCAGGCGGCCGAGCACGTCGTAGGTGTATTTGCTCGTGCCGGTCCCGTCGGTCATCGCGGTGACGTTGCCGTCTTTGTCGTATTCGTAGCTCACGTCCGCGGTCGAGACTTCGGAGAAGTTGACTTCTTTGAGCCGGTCGCCGGCGTCGTAGGTGTAGGAGATCGTCCGGCTTTCGGGATCGGTCACTTTTTTCAGGTTCCCCGCGGCGTCGTATTCCTTGGTCGTTTTGCGTTCCAGCGGGTCGATTTCTTCGGTCACCTGCCCGAGTGCGTTGCGTTCGTATTTGCGCGTGTTCGCGTTCCCGTCGGTCCTGCTGACGACCTGGCCCATGCTGCTGTAGCCGGTTTCCTTGGTGTCGCCGTTCGGCGCTTTGACTTTGGTCAGCTGGTTGGCTTTGTCGTAGGTGTAGGTCGTCGTCCGGTTGTTGCCGTCCGTTTCCGTTTCGACGTTGCCATTGCCGTCGTAGGCGTATTTCGTCGTATCGCCGAGGGGATTGGTGATCGTCAGCGCTCGTCCTTGGGCGTCGCGTTCGAATTTCGTTTCGAATTTGGACGCTTCGGCGCCTTCCTGGTTGCCCCTGGGGCTGACTTCCGAGATGAGATACGAGTCTTCGTTGTAGGTCCAGGTCCGTTTGTCGCCTTCGGGATTCGTCCTGGCTTTGACGTTCCCGTAGGAGTCGTATTCGAACGTGGTCGTGCGGCTGAGCGGATCCGTTTCGCTTTCGAGATCGCCGTTTTTCGCGTATTTGAAGGTGTATTTCTGGACCGTTGCTCCGGGTCCCGGGCGTTCGATCGTTTCCGGGTCTCCGGCCGCGTTGCGGACGAACGTCGTCGTTTGGCCCTTGGGGGTCGTTACGGTTTTGACGTCGTGCGTGCTGTTGTAGGTCCATTTGAATTCGTTGCCGTTCGCGTCTTTTTCGCTCGTCCTGTTGCCTTCACCGTCGTAGCCGAAGGTCGTCGTGTGTTTGTTCGCGTCCGTTTCGCCGGTCAGGTTGAACGACGCGTCGTATGCAAAGCTGGTCGTCTGCGCGAGAGAGGTCCCTGAGGCGCGGGTGATCGAGAGCGGCTCGCCGGCGCTGTTGAATTTCTCGACGGTTTTAGAGCCGTTGGGCTCGGTGATCGTCGTTTCCGGGGCGCCTTCCGTTTTTTTGTATTCGAGCGTGCGTTTGCGTTCGAGCGGGTCGATCTGGGCGGTGACCCGATGTGAGACGTCATATTCGTTTTTCGTCGTGTTCCCCCGCCCATCGGTGAGTTCGGTGAGGTGGTGAGAGGCGTCGTATTTGAATTTCCAGCGGGCGGTTTCTTTCCCGGGCAGCGTGACCGAGACCAGGTTCCCCGATTCGTAGCCGTATTTGACGACGTTGCCCATCGGGTCTTTGACGCTTTCGACCTGGCCGCCGACGTTGTAGGCGAAGGTGAGTTTGCGGCTGGCGGTGTCGGCGACGGTTTCCAGCTGCCCTTTGCCGTCGTAGGTGAGCGTCAGAGCGTTGCCGTGGCGGTCCGCGACTTTGGTCAGCTTCCCCGCGGAGCTGAAGGTCAGCGTCGTCTGATCGGGCAGCTTGTAGACGTAGCTTTCGCCTTCTTTGACGAGCGTCGATTGCACCCATGGTCCCGCCACGTATTTGCCGCCGCTGAGCGTGAAAGCGACGGTGCTGCCGTTGTCGTGGTGGACGGTCGCCGATTTCGCTTCTTCGGCCAGAACGAGATAGGCCCCGTACGAGCCGGTCCAGCCATAGCCGAAGCGGCCGGCTTCTTTTTGGCCGGCGGCGAGCTGGGCGTTGTAGGTCCGGATCAGCTCCAGCGCCGGGCCGCGCCCGTCGATCGAGACGTCGGTCTGGCTCTCGACGAGGTTTCCCGTGGCGCAATCGATCGGATCGCCGGTGCAGGCATGGATCAAGTTCGGCGCCGCGGGGTTTTCTAGGCCATAGCCTTCTTCCGCGGCGAATTCCGTGCCGCAATTCGCCGCGGCGGCGGAGACGATCAGAGCAGACATCAGGAGCACTGCGAGCAGGGCGCCGGCGGTCCAGTTTCCGCGCCGCCGACCCCGTGCTGTTCCCGCGTCCCCTTCTCCCATTCGCTGAGTTTGGGCAAATGCACAGAAAAAATCAAGCATCTAAGCCGGCGCCTGGTCTCCGCCTCGCCGCTTGGTCAGCCCATACCATGGGCTCGACGTGCCGATCTACGAGTTCGAGTGCGACGGGTGCGGCAGCCGTTTCGAGGAGCTGGTCGGCGCCGGGACCGAGGCGATCGCCTGCGTGAGCTGCGGATCGTCGCGGACCAGGCGCATCTTCTCGCCGCTTTCGCCGCCGGGTCGCCAGCCGCGCGGCGCTCGCGTGCGCGCCGACGAATCGCGGCGCCGCGAGCGCGAAGCGGCGCGCCGTGAGGGCAAGGGGGCTGGATGAGCGCGACGGCCGAGGAGCGTCGCGCCGCGCTGGTCGAGCTCTACAAGGAGGTGGAGAGCTGCAAGCGCTGTCCGTTGCACGAGACCCGCACCCGCACGGTGTTCGGGGCCGGCGACGCCGACGCCGACCTGATGTTCGTCGGAGAGGCGCCCGGCGCCGAAGAGGACCGGCGCGGCCTTCCCTTCGTCGGGCGGGCCGGACAGCTCC
>DASWMG010000250.1:0-10099 GCA_036399875.1 Solirubrobacterales bacterium | reverse complement strand
GACGGCTGGCTCGAGGCCGGATCGGTCGAGACGCACCGCCAGCCCGAGGACCTCGCCGAGATGGCGTGCGGTCTCGCCGACGCCGGGCTGCCGGAGCTGACCGAGCGGCTGCGCCGCGACGCCGTCACGCGCGGCGGCGGCGCGCTGCGCGACGACATGGTGATCCTGGCGCTGCGCCCAACCGCGGGCTAGGCCGCGGCGCGCGGGTCGCCGCGGTGCACGACCTCGAACTGCGACATCAGGCCGTGGTCCTCGTGGTCGAGCATGTGGCAGTGGATCGGGAACCTGCCGGTGTAGTCGGCGAAGCGGCCGGCGACGAGGATGCGTTCGCCGGGATGGACGAAGAAGGTCTCCTTGAGGCAGTCTTCGGAGGGCGGCGGACGACGGCCGTCGCGGGCGAGCAGGTACCAGTCGGTGTGGTGCATGTGCATGACGTGGGCGACGCCGGTGCGGTTGGCGATCTCCCAGGTCTCGGTCGTGCCGAGGACGGGGAAGGCCTCTGAGCGGGCCGGGTTGAAGGTGCGGCCGTTGAGCAGCCAGGTCGTCCGGAAGGCGCCGCCGATGGAGGTCGTCCAGGTGCGGTCGGGCTCGCGGGCGCCGCGCTCGTAGGCGCGCCCGGCGGCCTCGGCCCAGCCCGGCAGCGGCCGCAGCGCCCGCGGCACGCGGGTGCGGTCGCGGACGCGCCCCGGCGCGACGTGGAACCGCATCAGGGCCCCAACGTAGGGCCGCGCGCCGGCGCCGGCGCGCGCGCCGCGCGGCGGCCCGCTGCGCAGCTCCACCGCGCCGCCGCCCTCGCCGGCGAAGTCGACCACGACCTCGGCCCTCTCCCCCGGGCCGATCAGGACGCGGCGGCGGCGCACCGGCCGCGGCATCAGGCCGCTGTCGGTGCCGATCTGCGTCAGCGGCGCGCCGTTGGAGAGGTGGAGGTCGTAGGAGCGGAAGCCGGAGACGTTGAGCAGGCGGAGCCGGTAGCGGCACGCGGCGACGCGGTGGTGCGGCATGTAGGCGCCGTTGACGAGCACGCGGGCGCCGTTGACGCCGTCGGCGGGAGGCCGCTGCGCCTCGAAGGGGTCGGCGAGCTGGTTGCGGCGGCCGAAGCTGCGGTCGGCGATCGTCAGCGCCAGGTCCCGCTCTCCCTCGGGCAGCGGCAGCGAGCGCTCGAAGTCGTCCTCGACGATCCACATCCCGGCGAGGCCGCGCCAGACGTTGACCCGGGTCCGGTCGAGGCGGTGGTCGTGGTACCACTGGAAGGCGGCCCGTTCGGGGCGCCCCTCCTCGACCAGGTCGTAGACGTAGGTGCGGCTGCCGCCCGGCTCGATCAGCAGGTCGTTCCCCGACTCGCGCGGGGAGAGGCCGTAGGGGATGCGGCAGTAGAAGGAGCGCGGCTGGGATCGGGTGAGGCCCCCTGGCTGGCCGTCGTGGCGGCTGCGGTTGTGGCCCCCGTGCAGGTGGACGGTCAGCTCGCCTGCCTCGCGCGGCAGCCGGTGGTGGAAGGTGACCTCGGTGCGCTGCCCGGCGGGGCGGCGGACGGTCGGGCCCGGGAAGCTGCCCCCGTAGGTCCACATCCGCGTCCTCTCGCCCGGCAGGATCTGCAGGTCCGCCTCGCGAATCGGAATCTCGAGACGGGCCCCGGTCAGCTCGCGCGGAATCGGCAGCTCGGCCTCGAAGGGCCGGGGGCCGGAGCGGCGGCGCGAGGCCCGGGTGGGCGCTGCCGTGGGCCCAGAGGGAGCGCCGGCGCTCGCGCCGCCCCCCAGGGAGAGCAGCGCGGCGAGGGCGCCGCCGCCCAGGGCGCCGAGGAAGGCTCGGCGCCCTAGGCGGGACTCAGGTGACGGACGTCCAGACGTCGCTAGCCGGCCGTCGGGCCGGGGGCGGGGACGATCTCGGACGAGCCCTGCATCCAGGGGTGGACCGCGCAGAGGAAGTAGATCCGCGTCGGCCCAGCCGCGACGTCGACGCTGACGGGCTGGGTGATCGAACCGCCTGGCTTGTTGCCGCTGAACCAGGAGTCGCCGTCGCGGCTCAGGTTGCCGAGCGTGTCCCAGCCCGGCAGGCCGGCCTCGGCCGGGTTCTCTTTCACCGGGCCGTTGCCTTTGACGCCGTGCCAGCCGGCGATCGCCCGGCAGATGTGCCCTTTCGCGAAGCAGAGCTTGCGCGCGTTCGGGGTCTTCGGCAGCGAGCCTTTGGTGACCAGCGAGAACGTGTGCGGCCCGATTTTGCGCGGGTCGGTCTGGTTGACGATCTTGAGGCTGGCGCCGGCCTCGATCGTGTCGGGGGCGACAAAGCGCAGCCCTTTTTTGTCGGCTTTGATGTAGATCGTCGCCTCGAGCGGCAGAAGCGTCTCAGAGGCACTCGCGCCGGAGCCGCCGACGGCGGTTGCGGCGAAGACGGAGAGCAAGAGGGCGGCGACCACCCCGAGCACGGAGACCCCCGTGGCGGGACGGCGATGGGCGAGTCGGGTCACGTAGCGTTCCTTTCGGTCGTTTCGAGCAGGATTCCAGACCGTGCGGATCGCCGTCATCTCCGACACCCACATGCCGAGGGGCGGCCGGCGACTGCCGGAGCGCTGCCTGGAGCTGGTCGCGGGCGCCGACGCCGTCGTCCACGCCGGCGACTTCTCGACGGCGGCGGTGCTGGGCGAGATCGAAGCGATCGGGCCGCCGCTCCACGCGGTGCACGGCAACGTCGACGACGCCGAGCTGCGCCGGTCACTGCCGGAGGCACTCGAGATCGAAGTCGGCGGGCAGACGGTCGCGGTCCTCCACGACGCCGGCCCCGCCAAGGGGCGGCTGGAGCGTCTGCGGCTGCGCTTTCCCGGCGCCGCGGCGGCGATCTTCGGCCACAGCCACCTGCCGCTGCACGAGGAGGCCAATGGCTTCCAGATCTTCAACCCCGGCAGCCCGACCGAGCGCCGTCGCGCCCCGCGTCACTCGATGGGCCTGCTCCACGCCGAGCGCGGCGGGCTGCGCTTCGAGCATGTCTGGCTGTAACTGACCCCGGCGAGAGCTAGGCGCGCAGCCGGTAGCCGCGGGTGAAGAGGCGCAGGTTGAGCAGGAAGAGCGCCGTCGTTGCCGCGGTCAACGCCAGCAAGGAGAGCGCGATGCTGGCCTCGCTGTAGCCGAGGAAGCCGTAGCGGACCAGGTTGATCATGTAGTAGATCGGGTTGAAGTGGGTCAGCGTCTGGAACGGCTCGGGCAGCAGCGAGGCGGAGTAGAAGACGCCGCCGAGGAAGATCAGCGGCTGCAGGACGAAGGTCTGGGCGAAGGCGACGTCGTCGAACTGTTCGGCGCGGATCCCGATCAAGACCCCGAGCAGCGAGAAGAAAAGGCCGACCAGGAAGAGGGCCGGGACAAGGACGAGGACGTGCTCGACCGGCAGGTCGACCAGGAACGAGGCGGCGGTGAAGGTGAGGGCGGCGACGGCGAGGCCCCGCATGAAGCCGCCGAAGGCGAAGGCAAGCAGCAGCTCCAGCGGCGACGCCGGCGAGGAGAGCTGGTCCTGGATCGCCCCCTGGAACTTCTGCTGGAGGATCGAGGACGAGTTGTTGGTGAAGGCATTGATCGACCAGGCCATCATGATCAGGCCGGGAATGACGAAGACGACGTAGTCGATCCCGTGCAGCTTGTCGATCCGCGTGCCGAGCGCGGCGCCGAAGACCGAGATGTAGAGGAAGGTTTCGAGCAGCGGCGCACCGATCGTCTGCTTCTTGATCTTCATGAAGCGGTTCGCCTCGCGGCGCCAGAGCGTGAAGAGGCGGATCTGGGCGGCACTCATCGGCGGCCTCTCCCGCTCACGTCGCCGTCACCTCGACGTGGGAGCGCGAGAGCTCCTTGCGGCCGACGAGAGCGAGGTAGGCGTCCTCGAGCGTCTCGACCCCGTAGCTCGCGGCGAGCTCCTGGCTCGTCCCCAGGCCGACAATCTGGCCCTCGGCGATGAAGGCGATCCGGTCGCAGAGCTGCTCGGCCTCCTCCAGGTAGTGGGTGGTGAGCAGGATCGTCGTCCCCTCCTGGTTGATCCGTTGCACGTAGTGCCAGAGCTCCAGCCGCAGCTCGACGTCGACGCCGGCGGTCGGCTCGTCGAGGATCAGGAGGCGCGGCCGGTGCATCATCGCCCGCGCCAGGATCAGCCGCCGTTTCATTCCGCCCGAGAGCGTGCGGGTGCGCTCGTCGCGCTTCTCGGTCAGCGAGAACGTCTCCAGCAGCTCGGCGGCGCGCTCGCGCCGCTGGCGCTTGGGCATCCCGAAGTAGCCAGCGTGGTAGTCGAGCGTCTCCTCGACCGTGAGGAACCAGTCCAGGTTGGGCTCCTGCGGCGCCAGCCCGACCGCCTGGCGCGCGTCGGCGTAGTGGTCGATCGCGTCGAAGCCGAAGACCCGGATCGCGCCCGAGGTCGGCTGGGCGAGGCCGGTGGTGCAGTGGATCAGCGTCGACTTGCCGGCGCCGTTAGGGCCGAGCAGGCCGAACAGCTCACCCGGCGCGATGTCCAGCGAGACGCCGCGCAGCGCCTCCACCCCGGTCGGGTAGCGCTTGACCAGGTTCTCGACGTGCAGCGCGCTGGCGGGGGCGGCGCCGTCCGATGCGATCTGCTCTTCCACGGCGCCGAACCTAGCGAACCGATCGTGCCGGCAGGCGGGGACGTTTGCGTTCCCGCCCTGTACGGCTATAGTTTCCCAGTCCGGTTGGGTCCGGACCCATTGGAATCGACGGGAGGGAAACCTATGTCCGCGTTGTTCCGTACGAAGCTTGGCGTGCCCTGGGCAATCGCCATCATCGCGCTCGTTTTCGCGATGGCCGGTGGCGCCTGGGCCGCGAAAAAATACGTGATCACCTCGACGAAACAGATCAAGCCGAGCGTTCTGAAACAGCTCAAAGGCGCCGTCGGTCCTCCCGGCGTGGCCGGCCCGCAGGGCCCGGCCGGCCCAGCCGGTCCTCCGGGGCCCGCGGGGGCACCGGGAGCAAACGGCAAAGACGGCGCTGCTGGCGCTCCTGGGGCCGCGGGCGCTAAAGGCGCGACCGGGGCTACCGGCGCCACGGGCGCTACCGGCGTGACCGGCACGGCTGGATCGGCCGGAGCAACCGGCGCGACGGGCGCAACCGGACCGACGGGGACCAGCGGCTTCACCGCGACGCTCCCGAGCGGCGAAACCCTCACCGGCACCTACGGGGCGAGCATCGTCGGTGAAGAAAACGAAGAAGGAGAAGGTGTGCAGCTGGTCGCGCCGATCTCGTTCAACATCCCCGTGACCGGCGCAGTCGAATACGTGCTCGTCAAATCAGCGGGCGAAAATGCCGCGAAATGCCCCGGCTTCGTCGGCGAAACCCCGACCGCCACGCCAGGGGTGCTCTGCGTCTACTCAAGGTTCATGGTCGGCGTGCCGACTCTGCTCGCCGCGTCCCCGAAAGCAAGTGGAACCCCGGTGACCCCCTCGGGCACCGTGCTCGTCAGCGAATGCCTGGCCGGCAACTGCTTCGTCTGGGGCGCCTGGGCTGTCAAAGCCCCATAGCCACCTGCGGACTAGTTCCGCGACGAAGGATGTGCAAACCGCCCCCGATCCGGGGGCGGTTTGCTTTCTGAAGAGGGTCAGCCGAACGTGCAGTTTTCGAGGCCGTAGGAGAGCATCAGCCGATCGGAGCGTTTGAGCGCGTTGGCGAGCTCCACGTTCGAGGAGAGCCGTTTGCGCTCTATTTCGTCCAGCGCCCGCCGGCGCTCCGCCAGCAGCGCCGCGACCTGCTTCTCGTCCCCCGATGGGGGCTCGAGCTTCGATATGTCGTCGGCCTCTTCGCGCAGCACGGGGAGGAAGGTGACGCTCACCGCATCAACTCCGATGTCCCGCGGATTGAGAGTGCCGTTTTTCTTCTGGTAGGCATTCAGGTTCGCCAGGACCCGGTCCCTCCCCGCCAGGCAGATCTCTTCGGCCTGCCGATCGAAGGCGGTCGCGCCCGCGGCGGCCGGTTCGCCTTCCGTCTGTGCGGTCGATGCCGACGTCGTTCGATCGCTCGAGTCGGCCCCGTCGTCTCCGTCCCCGCAGCCGACCGCGATCGCCAGCGCGGCGGCCGCGCTCAAACAAGTGAAAGCGAGCTTGCTCAAGATTCCCCCTTTTATTAAGACCAGATGAACGGCAGGCTAACGCTTCGGCGTCCGATGGGGAAGGGGCGGCCAGGCGCTCGGGCCAGTTCCGAAGCCCGCGAACCCTCCGAGGCCGGGGTTAGAGCGCACCGCGCCAAAAGGCGCGCGCGCAGATCGCTCAGACGGCAAATGCAGGAGAAACAGGCGATTTCATGGACCGGGCAGAAATAGATTACTCACGTTTTCTTGACTTATCGTTAAGGGTCCGGTATGGATTGTTCAGCAAGGGAGACGGGAGGGTTTTCCCTCCCGTTGGGTCCTACCCGGACTCACCGGGTGGGTCAACTACGAAGGGAGTTATTAGATGCCTCGCAAAGTCAAGGCCGTTGGGCTTGCGCTCACCGCGGCACTCGCACTGATCGCGCTGGCCGCCTCAAGTGCGTCGGCTACGAACCCGCGGTTCCACAGCGAAGTGGCACACACCTCGCTCACGGGGGAACAGGAGATCCGGAACACCTTCTCCGTGAATGCCGGCACCATCCACTGTAGTACCGCCACGTTCGCCGGCACAGCGGCGGAAGCGACAACCACGCAGTTGACAATCGCACCGACCTACAACGGTTGCAAACTCACAACCGTCACCCTGGAAACGCTCGAAGCGACGGTTGACATGAACGGGTGCCATTACCTGTTCACACCAGGTGGTCAGGTCCACTTGACCTGCCCCTCCGCCCCGATCCGCGTGACAGCCCCGCTGTGCACGGTATCGGTTGCTCCGCAGACAGTTGAAAAAGTCGACTACACCAACGTCGGCGAAGGCACCACAAGGAGCGTCACAGTCACCTCGACAGCGACGAGCCTCACCTACACGCAGTCGTCGTTCTGCCCCACGGGCGGCGGCACGTTCAGCAACGGCAGCTACGCCGGTGCGGTCAGCACGACATGCACCGACACATTCGCGAACCACGCGGGCTGCTGGTGGTCCACAGAATAGGACGGAGTTCGAATTAGCCGAGGAAGAGGGGGGCCGCACGCGGCCCCCCTCTTCGCTTAGACGCTTGAATTCTTGACAGGTACCGGAT
The DNA here is from genome assembly GCA_036399875.1 of Solirubrobacterales bacterium. Taxonomy (GTDB): domain Bacteria; phylum Actinomycetota; class Thermoleophilia; order Solirubrobacterales; family 70-9; genus VRUE01. The sequence goes on along the minus strand of DASWMG010000250.1, from coordinate 2,957 downwards.
TGTTCCCTATGGTTGACCCGAGTCCGGGGGCTGGATCTGGCCGGCCAGAGGGAGGCGAGGGGAGGTAGGGATGGAAGCGATCTCGAGCATGCGAATGCGGCAGCATCGTGCGACTACGCTCGTGGTCGCGGCAGCGCTTGCGCTCTGCGGCTTTGCGAGCAGCGCCTCCGCGGCGGCACCCGAACTTCTCTTCAGCGTCCCCTCGAGCGGCTCAGGTGGCTCGGCAGCCGGCCAGTTCGACAACCCACGTGGAGTGGGCGTCGATAGCGACACGGGCCATATCTACGTCGCGGGCGGCAACAACCACAGGATCGACGAGTTCAGCCCCGAGGGCGAATTCGTGAAGGCATGGGGCTGGGCGGTCGCCGATGGAACGACGGCGGGCCCCCAGACCTGCACCACGACCTGCTTCAAAGGCAAAGCGGGAAGCGGGGCTGGCCAGCTCAACTTTCCGCTCGGCGTTGCCGTCGACGGTAACGGCGACGTCTACGTCTTCGAACTCCTGAACAGTCGCGTTCAGAAATTCGACAACGAAGGCAACTTCCTCCTCATGTTCGGCGGGGAAGTTAACAAGACGACCGGCGCCGACGTCTGCACCAAAGCGGACCTCGAAGCGAGCCAGCAATGTGGCGCCGGGATCACGGGGGAAGGCGCCAGCGAGTTCTCGACGGGAGCCGTCGGCAACTATCTCGCGGTCGGCCCCGACGGGAACGTCTACGTCGGCGACAAAGGTCGCATCCAGAAATTCGACCCGAATGGCGTCTTCATCGGGGAAGTGAAATTCACGGGGGAACTCGCCGGCAAGACGGTCCAACAGCTCGCCATGGATGGAGCCGGCAACTTCTACGCGGTATTCGAAGGCTTCGCCAGCAGCGCTCAGAACAATCGCGTCTGGAAGCTCGGTCCAGCCGGGCAGGAGCTCGAACCGAAAACCTTCGTGGTGAACGTACCGGGTTCGGTCGCGCTGGATCTCTCGAACAACCTCTTCGCTGTCGAGGATCCGCCCGGCTTTGGCTTCCCTGAAATCAACGCCAGGGTCGTCGAGTACGACGCCGCCGCGAACAAGCTGATCCCCACAGAGGAAGAAGAAGAAAACGACGAATTCTTTGCGCAGCTGCCCGGCAACGTCATGCTGATGGGACTCGCCACCGACGGCTGCCTCAGCGGCGAGACGGTCCTGTACGTCACCGACAGGGCCAACCACCTGCGTGCCTTCGGCTCGCCCCTGCCATGCCGCGAGCCTCCATCCCCGGAACCGTCGATTGAGGCGCAGTACGCCGCATCGGTGGGGACGGAAAGCGCGGTGCTCAAGGCCGAGATCAATCCGGACTTCGCCCCTGCGACGACCTACTACCTGCGCTACGGCAGCGAAGACTGCGACGTCGGCCCGTGCACGGACGTGCCGGTTCCCCCCGGTCTGCCTTTGGGCGGCTCGGGAGGCAGTCCCATCACCACGGCGGGGATCGCGCTTACCGGGCTGACTCCGGGTACGACCTACCACTACCGCTTCGTCGCCGTCAGCGGCGACCAGACGGTGGAAGGCCCGGACGAGACGTTCACCACCTTCCGTCCCGTTCCCGATGCCCATCTTCCCGACGGGCGCGCCTACGAGATGGTCTCGCCGGCCCAGAAGAACAGCGGCGAAGTCGCGCAGCGCGGCGGCACCAGCAACGCGCTCCTGCAGGCCGCCCCCAACGGCACCGCGGTCAGCTACGGCTCCAACACGGCCTTCAACGACCCGGAAAGCGCTCCGGCGATCAGCCAGTACCTCTCCCGCCGCGGAGCCACCGGATGGTCGACCGACAACATCACCCCCCCAGACCAGAGCGGCATCCTCGAAAACGCCATCCGCGGCTTCTACACCGACCTTTCGGTGACGGCGATCGTGGTGCGCGAACCGCCCCTCTGTTGCGGCGCCTCCACGGGCCTCGACAACCTCTACCTGCGCGACAACGCGGACGGATCGCTGGCGCTCCTCACTACGGGAGAGCCGCGCTTGACGATTCCGAGAAGCGACTATTGCGTCTCCTACGGCGGCGCCTCGGCGGACGGCAGCCGGGTCGTCTTCGCGGCGCTGGGCGCGCTCACCCCCGACGCGCCCGAAGGCTCCGGCTTCAGCCTCTACGAATGGTCTGAGGCGGAGGGCCTGAGCCTGGTCAGCGTCCTTCCCAGCGGGGATCCGGCCACGCCGAGCCAGTTCACCGGCTTCGGCGCCGGCATGGCCGACGGCTGCAAAATGGGCCGGCGAATCGTCCGGAACGCGATCTCCGCCGACGGCTCGACGATCTTCTGGACCCGTGCCGGGGGCAGCGGCCTCTTCGCCCGCATCGACGGCACGGAGACGGTCCAGCTCGACCTGCCGCAGGGCGGATCGGGCGCGGCGGGCACCGGCCTCTTCTGGGCGGCCAGCGCCGACGGCTCCAGGGTGCTCTTCACCGCGTCGAGCAAACTCACGCCCGGCGCCCAGGCGAACGACCTCTACCTCTACGACTTCGGCCAGCCGCTCGGCGCCCGGCTCACGAACCTGACGATCGCGGCAAGCCCGGCCGACGTGCGCGGCGTGGTCGGCGCGTCGGAGACCGGCGACAGCGCCTACTTCGTCGCCAAGGGGGTGCTCGCCGGAAACGCGGGCGCCGCCGTCGAACCGGACGGCACGCCGCAACAGGCGAAAGCGGGCGAGAACAACGTCTACCTCTGGCGTCAGGGCGAGCCGCTGCGCTTCGTCGCCACCCTTGCGCCCGGCGAAACCGATCAGGCGGCGTGGACCGTCGGGCCCGAATTCCGCACCGCCGGCGTGAGCCCGGACGGAGGGGAGCTCGCATTCGTGTCGCAGCGATCGCTGACCGGCTACGAAAACGTCGAGCAGGGCAGCGGCGACGCCGTCAACGAGGTCTATCTCTACGACGCGGCGGCGCACGAGCTGGCCTGTGCCTCCTGCAACCCGACCGCGGCGCGAC
>DASWMG010000249.1:0-4588 GCA_036399875.1 Solirubrobacterales bacterium | reverse complement strand
GGTTGGCGATCCAGCGCTCGACCCCGTGGATATAGGACTGCGGGTGCTTGTCGACCCAGCCCTGGTGGCGGCCGTGCTCGGTCGCGTGGATCGTCGTCACCAGGGGCGCCGAGAAGCGCTTGGCGAGGTGGTCGCAGGCGTTCGCAACGAGCCAGTCGTGCCCGTGAACGAGATCGAACCGGAAGCGGTCGCCCAGCCCGACGCCGGTGGCGAGCATGTCCGAGTTCATCCGCTCGACCCAGGCGACGAACTCGCCGAGGTCGGTCGGTCGCTTCGGCTCGCGGATGCGGTGAATGACGACGCCCCCGCGGCGCTCCTCGGCCGGCGACTCCTCCCCTCCCCTGGTCAGGACGTGCACCTCCACGTCGTGGCGGACCAGCGCCTCCGAGAGCTTGCGGACATGTCGCGCCAGACCGCCCTCGATCAGAGGCGGGTACTCCCAGGAGAGGATCAGGACTCGAGTCATCTGACTGGCCTACGGCTCCAGCAGGGGCGACAGGCTGAGGTCCGGTGCGAGTGAGCGCATGCGCGGATCGATGTCGCGGGAGTCTATGGCGTTGAGCATCCCCTCCGCGTGCCCCGTGGCGCGGTGGAAGGCGTAGTCGCCGGCCTGCTTGCGCTGGTCCAGGAAGGCCCAGTCGCTCGCCTGTGCGGCGAGCAGCTCGCGCGCGGCGCGGACAGCGGGCGCGGCGCGAACGCCATCGGCGAGGGCGCGCAGCAGCCGCAGCTCCAGTCGGCGCGTTGCCCAGGTCAGGTCGGCGACAGGAGGCGAGTCCCACGTGCTGAGGTCCTTGCCCTCGCCCCAGGTCGAGGCGGCTAGGGAGCGCGCGACCGGCTCGTGCTCGGCGAGGGCCTGGGAAACGGTGACCGGCCGCACGCCGGCGGCCTCGGCGCCGGCCAGCACCTCGCGCAGCCAGATCGCCCCCTCCGACCACCAGTGACCGAGCAGCTCGGTGTCGATCGCGAAGACGAGCAGCCCACGCCGGCCGTTCTGGGCCGAGAAGCCACGCAGGCGCGCCGCGACGGCGTCGAGGAACTCGCTGGCCTGGCGCCGTGCCACGGCCTCGGCCGCCGCCGGGTCGTAGCCGCCGCCGCCGATCTTCCAGATCCGGATGCCGCGGAGCGATTTGCCGGCGAACTGCGCGTGCGCCGGATCGGACGGGTAACCGTCGAGCGACCAAAGCCACGAGATCGCCTCCCAGTCGATCGGCAGCGCCACCGGCCCGGCCTCGGTGGCGACCGGCGTCAGCGCGTCGAGCGGCGCCGAATGGCCGCTCTGGTCGACGCAGAACCAGCGCACGCCGTGCTCGGCCAGGCGCCACTCGAGGCCCGGCTCGTAGGCGCACTCGGGCAGCCAGAAGCCCCCGTCCCAGCCGAAGCGACGGCGATGGGAGCGGATGCCCGCGTCGAGCTGGAGGCGCAGCCCGGCGCGCGTCGCGAGCAACGGCAGGACCGCGTGGGTGGCGGAGGAAGCGGCGAAGGCGACGCGGCCCTGCGCAGCCGCGTCCTGGAACGGCCGCAGCGGGTTGCCACCCGCGGCGTCGAGGAGCTCGAGGGCATGCCGGTAACGGACCAGCTCGCCTTCGCAGGCCGCGCGGCACTCGGCCGGTACCTGCGGCAGGTCGGCTTCCGCCGCCCCGATTCGCCACTCGACCAGGAAGTCCCGCAGTCGCGCCGCCGCGCCGGCGTCCTCGAGCTGGTCGGCGAGGACCGGCGTGACGGTCACCGTCAGGTCCCGCGCCGCCTCCAGCACCGGCAGGTAGGACCGGATCACCGCGTCGAAGAGCCACTCCTCGCCGAAGGGATAGGTCCCGAAGCCCTCGACGTAGGGCATGTGGCTGTGGAGGACGATCGCGAGGTCGCCCGCCGTCTCCTCAGGCATGGCAGACGGCGAGGAAGTCGAGCGCCCGGTCGAGGTCCCCCTCTCTCAGCGTGAAGTCCGAGGCCGCGATCGCCGGGGTGAAGCGGTCGTAGAAGGGCTTGGTGATCCGCAGCGCCTTGTGGACGCTGTCCCAGCCGAGCTTGATCGCGATCTCGTGAGCGCGCAGCTTGCGAGCGTGGAAGAGGCCGAGCAGCTCGACCCGCTCGAAGTGGGACTCGCAGAGCTCCCGAAACTCGCCGGCGCGGTACTCCTTGACGTGCCAGGGGTTGTCCGACTTCTCCGCCCCGGGCGGCGCCAGCGTCAGGAGGTTCGGCGTCGAGACGTAGGCGACGCCACCGGGCGCCAGCATCGACTTGAAGTGCTCGAGGATCGCGCCTGGGTCCTGGACGTGCTCGATCGTCTGCAGGAAGACGACAGCGTCGCAGGGCTCGGCGAAGCTCTCGACCAGGTCGCGCTCGAAGCGCAGGTTGTCGCGCACGTAGCGCAGCCGCGCGTGGTCGTGCGCGTCAGGGTTGGCGTCGACGCCGACGACGCTCGCTGCCGAGCGGGCGAGCACGGCGGACCCGTAGCCCTCGCCGCAGGCCATGTCCACCACCCGCCTTCCCCCCACGCGGGCGGCGATCCACTCGTAGACGACCAGGTGCCGGCGGTACCAGTAGTTCTCCTCGGGCACGTCGGGCAGCGTCCGCTCGCCGGTCAGCGGCAGCGGCGGCACGCCCGGCGGCTGGTTCTCCTGAACGTACTCGCGCGCCATCGGGTGGGACCGTATTGTTCCCGCCTCATGCCTGCCTCCCCGACGGCGACGCCGGAGCACATCAAGGACGTCAACACCCGCTACCACGACGCGGCGGCCGACGAATACGACGCCAAGTGGGGCATCGACTTCGGCGCCACCGGCCAGGAGCAGGTGCGGCTGAAGCTGGACAAGGCGCTCGGCGGGCTCGAGGGAATGCGCTTCGGCGACGGGCTGGAGATCGGCTCGGGCACCGGTTACTTCTCTCTCAACCTGATGCAGCTCGGGATCGTCGAGCGGCTCACCGCCACCGACATCTCGCCCGGCATGTTGCAACGGCTTGCGACGACGGCCGGGACGCTCGGCCTCGAGGTGGAGACGGTCGCGACCGAGGCCGAGGAGCTGCCCTTCGAGGACGAGAGCTTCGACCTCGTCTTCGGGCACGCCGTCCTCCACCACATCCCCGACCTGGAGCGGGCGATGGCCGAGTTCCGCCGCGTCCTGCGCCCGGGCGGCGCGATCGCCTTCTGCGGCGAGCCCTCGCGCTACGGCGACCGGCTGGCGGCGGCACCGAAGCGGGCAGGGGTCCTTGCGGCGCCTGCCTGGCGCCGCCTCGTCGGCGCCGAGGCGCGCGCCATCCTCGAGGGCGAGCAGTCAAACGGCCACGCGCTGGAGGGCGAGGTCGATGTCCACGCCTTCGCCCCCGCCGACCTGCGGCGCCTGCTGCGCGACGCCGGCTTCGAGCGCCCCCGCGTCGGCGGCGAGGAACTGCTCGCCAACGCCTGGGGCTGGGGACTGCGCACGGTCGAGTCGACCGCCGAGCCCGAATCCGTCCCCTTTGGCTGGCGCCGCTTCGCCTTCAACAGCTACATCGCCCTACAGAAGGTCGACACCCGGCTGCTCGAGCCCCGCCTCCCGGCCGAGCTCTTCTACAACCTGCTGCTCTCCGGCCGCAAGCCTGCCTGAGCAGGCCCAGTCTCCCGGCCGAGTCGCCCGGCCACCGCGACGAGCGTCCTCCGCACGTGCTCGGGTTCGTGACGGACCTGCGCTTCGGTGAAGCGCAGCGGCGTCAGGCCCTCGACGGAATGTTCGTGGTCGCGGCGCCGGTCTCTCGTTTGCTGCGAGGGCGTCCTGTGATCTCGCGGGCCGTCGGTCTCCACGACGAGGCCCAGAGCGGGCCAGTAGAAGTCGACGCGATAGCCGTTCACGTCGGCCTGCAGCTCGGGCTCGGGCAGTCCCGCCGCGCGCACGAGATCCAGGAACCGCAACTCGAGCAGCGTGTCCGCGAAGGCCGCGCCCTGCCGGTCCAGCAGGGACCTGAGCCGCCCCACCCCTGGCCGCGACCGCTCCCGGTCAAGCGCCGTCCGCAGCCCTTCGGCGTCGATCAGCTCCATTCGATCCGCCTGGTTGACCGCCCGGATCAGCAGGCCGTCGTTGACGCAGGTCGCGAGGTCGATGAGTGTGGTGACGATGTCGGTCACCGGGATCCCATCGACGACGCGGCGATGAGCCGGCTCCAATCCGTTGCGCCGATGGACGGCGATGCCGGGGCGGTGGCGCCTCCGCTCTTCCGGCGCGACCACTTCGAGTGTGTGGAACGGCCGCAGGATTCGCCAGAGGCCGGCGGCGCTGCGGTGGCTCAGCAACGCCTCGGGGCCGCAGCTCAGCACCGCCGCCATCCACCTTCCCCGCTCGCTCACCGTCGGCCTGCCAACCGCATAGACACCGCGCCAGAGCGGGTGGAGTCGGCCCATGGCCACGCGATGACGGATCGCATCCGTGCTGAAGCCCAGGGCCAGCAGTTGCGCTCTCGTCACTACTCCGTGCTGGCGCCGTACCAACCCCCATGCGGCGGTCGATGACGAGCGGAGTTTTTTGGGGGCCATAACCCCTAAAAGCCTCCGGCGAGCGAGGTTCTCCCCCTCGAGATCGACGTATGACGCGGTGAACGCGCTCGACGGGCTCAGGAGACG
>DASWMG010000248.1:0-4010 GCA_036399875.1 Solirubrobacterales bacterium | reverse complement strand
GAGCCGATCGTCGAGCAGATGAAGGAGCTCGGCCTGTTCGGGGTGACGATCCCCGAGGAGTACGGGGGGATGGGGCTCGACCTGACGACCTACGCGATGATCGTCGAAGAGCTCTCGCGCGGCTGGATTTCGATCTCGGGCGTCGTCAACACCCACTTCATCGGCTCCTACCTGCTGATGAAGTTCGGCACCGAGGAGCAGAAGAACTACTTCCTGCCGAAGATGGCGACGGGCGAGATACGCGCCGCCTTCTCGCTGTCGGAGCCCGAGGTCGGCTCCGACGTGCAGGGGATCAAGTCGACCGCCAAGCAGGGCGGCGACGGCACTTGGGAGTTGAACGGGCAGAAGATGTGGGTGACCAACGGCCTCGGCTCGGGCGTCGTCTTCGTTCTGATGAAGACCGACCCGAAGGCGGAGCCGGCCTACAAGGGGATGACCTGCTTCATCACCGAGAAGGAGCCTTGGAAGGAAGTCAACGAGGGCGACTTCGCCGGCCTCACCGTCCCGCCCAAGATCAAGAAGATGGGCTACAAGGGCGTCGAGTCGACCGAGCTCGTCTACGACGGCTACCGCTGCCCGCCCGAGCGCGTGCTCGGCGGAGAGGACGGCGTCGGCCAGGGCTTCGTCCAGATGATGGACGCGCTCGAGGTGGGCCGCGTCAACGTCGCCGCCCGCGGGGTCGGCATCGCTCAGCGCGCCCTCGAGCTCGCGCTCCGCTACAGCCAGGAACGCAAGACCTTCGGCAGGGAGATCGCCAAGCACCAGGCGATCCAGTTCAAGCTCGCCGACATGGCGACCAAGATCGAGGCCGCCCGCCTCGTCACCCGCAAAGCGGCGCGGATGAAGGACGCCGGCGAGCGCTCGGACCTGGAGGCCGGGATGGCGAAGCTCCTCGCCTCGGAGACCGGCAAGGAGTGCGTCGAGGAGTGCTTCCGCATCCACGGCGGCTACGGCTACTCGAAGGAGTACGAGATCGAGCGCCTCTACCGCGACGCGCCGTTGCTCCTGATCGGCGAGGGCACCTCCGAGATCCAGCGCATGGTCATCGGCAAGAAGCTGCTCCAGCGCCACAAGATCTAAGGCCGAGCTCGAGCCACGAAAAAGGGCCGCCCCGGGGCGGCCCTTTTGACGTCTGTCCCGGCCCCTTAGGCCTGGCCGGTGTGGGTGTCGTTGTCGTTCGTGGTGCCTTTGGTGTCTTCGCCGTTGGCGCTGGTGTCGTCCGTGCCCATTTTCGTCACGGTGTCGTTGTCGTTCGTGGTGCCTTTGGTCGAGTGGCCGTTGGCGCTCGTGTCGTCGGTGCCGAGTTTCGTCACCGTGTCGTTGTCGTCGGTCGTGCCTTTGGTCGAGTGGCCATTGGCGCTGGTGTCGTCGGTTTTCAGCGTCGCGCTGTCGTCGTCATCGCCATCGCCGCCGGGTCCGCTGTGGTCGTCGGCGTCGTCGTCGCCCCCTCCAGGGCCGCTGCTGCCGCCATGGGCGACGGCGGTCGGTACGTCGCCGATCACGCCCGCCGCGTTGGCCGCCCAGAAGAGCGGCGCGGAGACGAGCACCATCAGGGCCAGGAAGACCGCTCCCGACCTGCGTAGCGCCGAAGTTTGCCCTGGCAGCACGACGTCGTCCGCCTGCAAGGCGCTGAAGACGCGCGCCGCGGGCGACACGATCCCGGTCGCCTTGGTTTTGTTGGACATCGCCATACCTCCTGTATCGGTAGCTGAAAGTCGTTACCCTGCGGATGGAGCAGGAACCCGCGGGGCGGACGAAAATCACGCTCCCGCGGTCAGCTACCAGCCGCACCACGCCGCGAGAGACGCATCTTGCGGGGCTGCGCGGCGATCAGCGGCTCCAGCCGTTCGACCACCTCGCCGCAGCTGGGCCGCCGGCTCGGATCTCGGTCGAGCAGTTCCCCGATCAGCTCGCGCAGCGGCGCAGGGACGCCACGGGGCAGCGGCATCGGGTCCTCGACCAGCTGCGGGAAGCGCTCGGCCCCCCTGTCGCCCCAGCCGGCCAGGAAGGGCTTCTCGCCGGCGATCGCGTGGAAGAGCGTCGCGCCGAGGCCCCAGGCGTCGGCGGGCGGTCCGATCCGTTGCCCGGCCGACTCGCCGACGCACTGCTCGGGCGCCATGTAGGGGTCGGTGCCGATCGGCCCGTCGGTGCGGGCCGCGCGCTCCAGGGTGCGGGCGACGCTTAAGTCGAGCAGGCGCGGCGGCAGGCCCATCACGATGTTGTCGGGCTTGACGTCGAGGTGGACGTAGCCGCTGTTGGCCATGTACTGGAGGGCGCCGGCGACGTTGGCGGCAAGCGGCAGCAGTTGCTGCAGGGAGATGGCGCCGTCGCGCCGGATCAGGCGCCGTAGCGACGGTCCCTCCAGATGCTCGATCAGCACGTGCGGGTGGGGCCCGTCGAGGACCGCGTCGAAGCTGCGAACGAGCGTCGGGTGGGCGAGCGCTCGCAGCGCCTCGACCTCGCGACTGAGATCGCGCAGCGCCTTTTCGTCGCCCGCTTGGTCGGGCCGCAGCAGCTTGGCGACTCCCAGCGCGAACAGCGAGTCGTCCCAGACCAGGAAGACCTCGTAGCGGTTACCCCCGCCGATCGGCTTCAGCACCGTGCGCCCGGGATGGACCTCGGTCCCCTCCTCGAATTCCCAGCTGGCGTGCTCGCCCATCGCAGGGAAGGGTAGGGGCCGCGGGCGCTCGGTTAGCATCGCCTGCGATGGCGGCAGACACCAAGGCGTTGATCGAGACCGCGGTCAAGCGCTTCCAGGCCGAAGTGCCGGCGCTGCAGAAGCTCAAGCTCGTCTTCGGCTTGGAACTGAGGGGAAGAGGCGACGTGCAGCTCTACAGGGTCGAGCTGCCCGGGCCAGCGATCAGCAAGGACCTCGCCCAGGACGAGCGCATCCTGGTCGAGATCGATCGTCCCCAGTTCAACGAGCTCGCCGAGAAAGGCACCCTGAAGAGCTACCGCAAGGCTTATGAGACCGGCCACATCAAGGCCACCGGCGACTCGAACGTGCGCAAGCTGATCGCCCAGGTCGTGGAGCGCCAAGAGGAACGGGCGCGACTGAAAAAAGCGCACTGAGCTGGGCAAAGCCCGTTTTTCGTCAGCTTGCTTGAGTAAAAATGCTGAGGCTGGCCAGATGTCCGAGCCTTTCGATTGGTCAAACGGCCAAACGGTCTGTAGCTTGAATCGCTCGCCGTAGACCAGTCCGCGCCTGTCACGGGCCGGCGCCTGGCCAGAAAGCAAGGGAGATTTGCCACGATGACTGCCCGTTCCAATTTCACCGCCGCCTCACGTCGCCTGACCATCTCGGTGGCGGTCTGCTTCGCCCTCATCGGCGCGACGACCGTCGCGAGCTCCGCGGGCGCGGCCTCCCTGCAGACGGTGAACCTCTGCATAAAGAAGACGAACCCCGGCAAGGGCACGGTTCGCTTCGCGGGGACGAAAGACTGCGAGAAAGGCGAGAAACAGGTGCAGCTTCTAGGCGGCTCCGGTGACCAGGGGGTGCTCGGCGTCCAGGGTGGAAGCGGGGCCACCGGCCCGGTCGGCCCGCAGGGGCCCGCCGGTCCAGCCGGCGCGCCCGGCCTGCGGGGCCTGGCCGGGGCCACCGGTCCCACCGGTCCGACTGGACCGGCCGGCAACCAGGGTCCGAAGGGCGCGACTGGCGATCAGGGCCCGCAGGGCTTGAAGGGCGCGACCGGAGACCAGGGTCCGACTGGCGCCACTGGCGACAAGGGTGCGACCGGGGATCAAGGCCCGACGGGCCCGACCGGCGACAAAGGCGCGACCGGCGACCAGGGTCCGACCGGCGACCAGGGTCCGACCGGCCCCACCGGCGACAAGGGCGCGACGGGCGATCAAGGTCCGACCGGCCCCACTGGCGAGAAAGGCGCGACCGGCGACGAAGGCCCCACCGGCCCGCAGGGCGCGACGGGCGACCAGGGTCCGACCGGACCCACCGGCGACAAGGGCGCGACCGGCGACCAGGGTCCGACCGGCCCCACTGGCGATAAAGGCGC
>DASWMG010000247.1:0-12200 GCA_036399875.1 Solirubrobacterales bacterium | reverse complement strand
AGTCCTTCCGCGACATGTCGGTCGGCGGCTACGTCGCCGACATGATCGCCAGCCTCGGAATGCTCGACCCGATTCTCGGGGGGGTGGACAGGTGAGCGATCTGCCACCCCAGGGCCTTCCCGTCGATCCCGCCGTGGATCGTGGTCGCGCGCCGGAGCGCTCGGCGCAGGAGATCCCCGAGCTGCACGAGGTCGGCTGTCCGGACGAGTTGCGCGAGGAGATCGAGGAGCGGATGTCGCGCTATCCCGACCGCAAATCGGCCTCGATCCCGGCCCTCTGGGCGGTGCAGCGGCGCTATGGCTGGTGCACGCCGGAGGGCATCCGCCAGGCCGCGGCGGTGATGCGGGTGACGCCGGCCTACCTCGAATCGGTCGCCAGCTTCTACGACCTGCTCCACACCTCGCCTGTCGGCGAGCACCAGGTCCACGTCTGCACCAACATCAGCTGCTGGATGCGCGGGGCCGACGAGCTGCTCGAGGCGTTCGCCGAAGCGGCCGGTTGCGACCCGCACGAAGCGCGCCACGGCGCTCTCTCCGCCGACGGCAAGGTCTTCCTCAGCGGCTTCGAGTGCCTCGGCGCCTGCGACATCGCGCCGATGGCCTCGATCGACGAGCGCTACTTCGGGCCGCTGGAGGAGGGCGACGCGGCGCGCGCCGTCGAGCAGCTGGTCGCCGGACAGGACGTTCTGCCTGAGAAGGCGCTGGCAAAGAGGGGACTGGCCGGCGATGCCTGAGACGCGCGTCCTGCTCGAGCACGCCGAGGACCCAAAGCTGCGGACGATCGACGGCTACCGGGGCCACGGCGGCTACGCCTCCCTGGAAAAGGCCTACCGGCAGATGGAGCCCGACGAGGTGCTCAAGGAGCTCGAGGACTCGGGCCTGCGCGGCCGCGGCGGCGCCGGCTTCGCGATGGGCAAAAAGGCGTCCTTCCTGCCGCGCGGTGACATGGCCAAGTACCTCTGCTGCAACGCCGACGAGTCCGAGCCCGGCGCCTTCAAGGACCGCGAGCTGATGCAGCGCAACCCGCACCAGCTGATCGAGGGGATCGCGATCGCCGCCCGCGCGGCCGGCGCCGGCCACGCCTTCATCTTCATCCGCGGCGAGTACGACCTGCAGGCCGACATCCTCGACGAGGCGGTCGCCGAGGCGTACGAGGCGGGCTTCCTCGGCGCGAACATCCTCGGCAGCCACTGCGACCTGGAGCTGGTCGTCCACCGCGGCGCCGGCGCCTACATCTGCGGCGAGGAGACGGCGCTGCTCGACGCGCTCGAGGGCAAGCGCGGCAACCCGCGCCTGAAGCCGCCGTTCCCGGCGGTGCAGGGCCTCTACGGCGGGCCGACCCTGATCAACAACGTCGAGACGCTCTCCAACGTCCCCCACATCGTCGGCAAGGGCGCCGAGTGGTTCCGCGGCTTCGGCACCGAGCAGTCGCCGGGGACCAAGGTCGTCTCGGTCTCCGGGCGGGTCAAGCGCCCCGGCAACTACGAGGTCGAGCTCGGCATCCCGACCCGCGAGCTGATCTGCGACCTGGCCGGCGGACCGCTCAACGGCTGCGAGCTGAAGGCCTTCTACCCCGGCGGCTCCTCGTCGCCGGTCCTCACCGCCGAGGAGGGCCTCGACCTCCCCTACTCCTTCGAGGCGATGGCCGAGGCGGGCTCGATGCTCGGCTCCGGCTCGATCATCGTCGCCGACCACACGGTCTCGATCCCGCACATGGCGCTGCGCACGGCGCGCTTCTATCACCACGAGTCCTGCGGCAAGTGCACCCCGTGCCGCGAGGGCACCAACTGGACGGTGAAGATGCTCGAACGCGTGGTGCGCGGCGAGGCGACGCCGATGGACCTCGACATCGTCGCCTCGGTGCAGGAAAACATCATCGGCAACTGCCTCTGCGTGCTCGGCGACTCGATGGCGATGCCGGTGGGGGCGATGGTCCGCAAGTTCCGCGATGAGTTCGAGCGAACCATCGCGGAGGCGAGCGGCTCGCTGGCCGAGCCGGAGCGGATCGCGGCGGTGCAGGCGCCGCCCGAGGCGATCGGGACGATGCCATGAGCAAGGGGCGCGAGGTGACGATCGTCGTCGACGGCCGCGAGGTGAGCGCGGTCGAGGGCGAGATGCTCCACGACGCCGCCACGCGCGGCGACGTCGAGATCCCGGTCTTCTGCTACGAGCCGAAACTCGGCGACCCGGTCGGCGCCTGCCGCATGTGCCTGGTCGAGATCGAGGGCATCCCGAAGCTGCAGACCTCCTGCTCGACGCCGGTCCGCGACGGCATGGTCGTCCACACCCGCACCGAGCAGGTCAAGGAGGCGCAGAACGCGGTGGTCGAGTTCCTGCTCGTCAACCACCCGCTCGACTGCCCCGTCTGCGACAAAGGCGGCGAGTGCCCGTTGCAGGACATCACGATGGGTTGGGGGCCGGGCAAGAGCCGCTTCACCGACCCCAAGCGCCACTTCGAGAAGCCGCTGCCGCTGAGCCCGCTGGTCGCGATCGATCGCGAGCGCTGCATCCTCTGCTACCGCTGCGTGCGCTTCAGCCAGGAGGTCGCCGAGGACTCGCAGCTGCAGCTGCTCGAGCGCGGCGACCGCACCTACGTCGGCACCTTCGACGAGCGCCCCTACGTGGCGCCCTTCCACGGCAACATCACCGACATCTGCCCGGTTGGGGCGCTGACCAACTACACCTACCGCTTCCGGGCGCGGCCCTGGGACGTCGAGGAAGCGGGCTCGGTCTGCACCCTCTGCCCGAGCCAGTGCAACGTCAGCTTCACGGTCCGCGACGAGCAGGTGAAGCGCGTCATTGCCCGCGACAACGAGGAGGTCGACGACGGCTGGCTCTGCGACCGCGGGCGCTACGGCTTCGAGATGTTCGGCGCCGAGGAGCGGGTTACGGGGCCGCAGCTGCGCGGCGGCGCCGAGGCCGGCTGGGAGGAGGCGATCGCCAAGGCCGCCGAGGGGCTGCGCGCGGCCGGGGCGGCGAGCGCGGCGATCGTCGGCGACGCCTCCAACGAGGAGGGCTACCTGGTGCAGCGGCTGCTGCGCCAGGCGCTCGGCTCGCCGCACGTCGAGTCGCGGCGGGCGGGCGGTCCGTCGCGCGAGACGCTGCTGCGGCTGGCGCTGCCCGAGCTGGCGCTGCGGACTCGTGACATAGACGAGGCCGACGCGATCCTCGTCGTCGGCACCGACCCGTTGCACGAGATGTCGATCCTCGACCTGCGCATCCGCAAGGCGATCCGGCGCAACGGCGCGCGGCTCGTCGTCGCGACCGACCGACCGACCGCCCTCGACGGCGGCGCGGCGGCGGTCCACCGCTACGCACCGGGCGACGCCGCCTCCGTCTTCAGCGAGCTTGCCGAGAGCGACGTCCTCCGCGAGGCGGAGAAGGTCGCGATCGTCTGGGGGGAGCGGCTCGGCCGCGAGGACGAGGCCACCCTCCACGCCCTGCTCGACCTGGCAGAGACCTTGGGGCTCGCCGGCAACGACGGCTCCGGCCTGCTCGAAGTCCCCGAGCTGGCCAACGGCCGCGGCCTGCGCGAGGCGGGCTGCCTCCCCGACGCCGGCCCGGGACTGACGCTTGCTCCGTTTGGTCGTATATCGCGCCCAAACGGAGCAAGCATGGGCAAGACCACCGAGGAGATCCGGGCCGCCTTGGAGTCAGGCGAGCTTAAGTCCCTGATCCTCTTCGGCGCCGACCCCCTCCGCGACTTCCCGGACACGGCGGCGTGGGAGAGAGCACTAACGGCTGCGGAGCATGTCGTCGTCTTCTCGATGTTCGAGAACGGGACGACCGCAAAGGCTGACGTGGTGTTCCCGCTTGAGACCCACGCCGAGAAAGACGGCACCGTCACGCACCCCGACGGCCGCCTCCAACGAGTGCGCCCCAGCGCCGCCCGCCCGGGAGACATCCGCCCGAACTACGGCGTCCTGGCAGAGCTTTCCCTCGCCCTCGGCCACGACACCGGCGTCACCTCCCAACCCTCCGCCTTCGCCGCCCTAGCCAACGAGGTCCCCTTCTATTCCGGCATCGACGACTCGGTCATCACCGGCCGCGGCATCCGCTGGCAGGACCTCAACGCCGCCAAGGTGGAAAAGGCGTCCGGCGCAGGGTCGCCGGACACTGAGCGCGGAGCGCCTGGCGGCAGCACGGAGAGCGGCGACGCAGCTCGCGGAGTCGCGTCCGCCGACCCTGCGCCGGACGCCTCCCCCGCTTCGGGCCTGACCCTGGGGACCTACAGGGATCTGTGGGCGGGCCCGATCACCGAGCTGAACCCGCCGCTGAAGTTCCTGCAACCGCAGCAGCGGGTCGAGGTGTCGCCCGCCGACGCCGAGCGCCTAGGTCTGAGCAGTGGCGACGCGGTGCGCGTCAGCCAGAACGGCAGCAGCATCGAGGCCCGTGCCGAGATCAAGGAACGGGTCCAGCAGGGCGTCTGCTTCCTCATCGAGGGCGTAGGTGACGCAAACGCCAATGAGCTGCTCAACGGTGGGCCGGTGGAAGTAGAGATTCGGAAGGTTGAGAGCTGATGCTGCCGGTCGCCGACACCACCTTCGCCGAGGCGACCTGGATCATGGTCGTCAAGTCACTGGTGATCTTCGGCCTGATCTTCGCGATCCTGCCACTGATGACGGTCCTGGAGCGCAAGCTGATCGGCCGCTTCCAGCACCGCTACGGGCCGAACCGGGTCGGGCCATTCGGCATCCTGCAGCCGCTCGCCGACGTCGGCAAGCTGCTCTCCAAGGAGGCCTTCCGGCCCGCCAGCGCGATCCCGACCCTGTTCGTGATCGGGCCGCTGCTGCCGGTCCTCTCCGGCGTCCTGGCGCTGGCGATCATCCCCTGGGGCGACGTCCAGAACGGCGTCGGCCTCTACGGGATCGACGTGCCGATCGGCATCCTCTACTTCTTCGCCGTCGGCTCGATCGCCTTCTACGGGGTCCTGCTCGGCGGCTGGTCCTCGGGCTCCAAGTACAGCCTGCTCGGGGCGATGCGCGGCGCTGCCCAGCTGATCTCCTACGAGGTCGCTATGGGGCTGGCGCTGCTCGGCGCGATCATGATGGCCGGCTCGCTCTCGCTGGTCGACGTCGTCCACGCCCAGGGCGAGATGTGGTTCATCGTGCCCCAGTTCGTCGGCTTCCTCGTCTTCATGCTGGCCGGCTTCGCCGAGACCAACCGCACCCCGTTCGACATGCCCGAGGCCGACGCCGAACTCGTCCAGGGCTTCATGACCGAGTACGGCGGCATGCGCTTCGGCAGCTTCCTGCTGGTCGAATACATGGAGATCCTCGTCGTCTCGGGGATCGCCGCGGCGATGTTTCTCGGCGGCTGGATGGGCCCCGGTCCCGGCTTCCTCGACCCGATCTGGATGCTGGCCAAGATCATGGGCCTGATCCTGCTCTTCATCTGGGTGCGGGCGACGCTGCCGCGCCTGCGCTACGACCAGCTGATGAGCCTCGGCTGGAAAATCCTGCTGCCGCTGGCGACGCTGAACGTCCTGGTGACGGCCGTCCTGGTGGTGGTCACGTGAGGCCGGACCGTGGCTGAATTCCCCTACCTGAAGGACCAGGACGTAGTCGAGGTCCAGCGCGGCCCGGAACCGGGCGGGATCGGCGGCGCCTATCGCGCCTTCGGCGAGACGCTGCGTGGTCTGAAGACGACGATGGCGCGGCTGATCGAGGGGCCGATGACGATCGAGTATCCCGAGGAGAAGACTCCCGTCTACCCGCGCTTCCGCGGGCGCCACAAACTGCACAAGTTCGAGGACACCGGCCTGGAGAAGTGCGTCGGTTGCTCGCTCTGCGCCGCCGCCTGCCCGGCCGACTGCATCCGCGTCGTCGCCGCGGAGAACGTGCCGGGCGAGCGGGTCTCGGCCGGCGAGCGCTACGCGGCCGTGTATGAGATCAACCTCTCGCGCTGCATCTTCTGCGGCTACTGCGAGCTGGCCTGCCCCTTCGACGCGATCACGATGGGCCACGACTACGAGATGGCCGACTACGACCGCGACGACCTGATCTTCACCAAGGAGATGCTGCTCGCCGAGCCGATCGAGCGGACGCCGCTGAGGAGCGAGGGCGAGTAGTGGAGGAGGTGCTGTTCTTCGCAGGCGCGCTGGGCGCCCTCGGCGGCGCGGTCGGCGTGATCGCGATGCGCAACCCGCTCTACAGCGTCCTGGCGCTGATCGTCCACCTCTTCTCGCTCGCCGTCCTCTTCCTGCTGCTCAGCGCGGCCTTCCTGGCGGCGGCGCAGGTGGTCGTCTACGCGGGGGCGGTGATGGTCCTCTACGTCTTCGTGGTCGCCTACGTTGGCGGCGACCAGGAGTCGGCTTGGGAGCCGATCCCGGGCCAGCGCCTGCTGGCGCCGCTGCTCGGCATCGCCCTCTTCGTCGAGCTGGCGATCGCCGTGCTCGGCTCGTCCCTCCTCGCTTTGGGCACTGAGGGACCGGAGGTGCGACCAGGCTTTGGCGACCCGGCGGCTATCGGAACCCTGCTGCTGGAGAAGTTTCTCATCGCCTTCGAGGCGAGCAGCATCCTCCTGCTCCTAGCGGCGGTGGGCGCGGTAGTACTCGCTGGCCGCCGTCGGGCGGGGGATGCCCCCGCCGAACACTCAGCGCCGGAGGCGCGTTCGGAGGACCCCCCGCCGGCCCCCACCCCCGGAGCCCCCGCATGAGCATCGAGTGGTACGTCGTCCTCTCCGCGCTCCTCTTCGCCACCGGCGCGATGGGCATCCTGATCCGCCGCAGCCCGGTGGTGATCCTGCTCTGCCTGGAGCTGATGCTGAACGCCGGCAACCTGGCACTGATCGCCTTCAGCCGCATGGTCGGCAACCAGGAGGGTCAGGTCTTCGCCCTCGTCGTGATGGTGATCGCGGCCTGTGAGGTCGTCGTCGGGCTCGGCCTGATCGTCGCCATCTTCCGCCGCCGCCTGCCGCTCGACGTCGACGAGTTGAGGGAACTGCGCGGATGAGCGCGGAGCTGTCGCCATGAGCGCCACGACCTGGGCCTGGCTGGTCCTGCTCTTCCCGCTGCTCGGCTCGATCGTCACCGCGGTCGGCTACCGGGCGCTGCCGGCGCGCGCGGCCGGGGCGATCGGCACCGCCGCGATCGCCCTCTCGTTCGCCTGCGGCATCGGCGCCCTGCTCAGCCTGCTCGGCGACGAGCCCGAGGCGCGCCACCACGCCTCGGCGCTGTGGACCTACGCCAGCGTCGGCGGCTTGCGCGTCGACCTCGCCGACGGCCTGCACGTCGACCTCGGCATCCTCGTCGACCCGCTCTCGGTCTTCATGGTCCTCGTCGTCACCGGCGTCTCGACCCTGATCCACCTCTACTCGTTCGGCTACATGCGCTCCGACGCCGGCTACCACCGCTTCTTCAGCTACCTCAACTTCTTCGTCTTCTCGATGCTCCTGCTGGTCCTCGCCGGCAACTTCGTCCTCCTGATCGTCGGCTGGGCCTTCGTCGGCTTCGCCTCCTACGCGCTGATCAGCTTCTGGTACCGGCGCGAGACGGCGACCGGCGCCGGCATGAAGGCGTTCGTGATCAACGTCGTCGGCGACGTCGGACTCGTCCTCGCCGCCTTCCTGATCTTCCGCGAGCTCGGCAGCTTCGACTTCGAGCAGGTCTTCCACGCCGCGCCGGAGCACTTCACGACGAACGGGTGGACGGTGACCGCGATCTGCCTCCTGCTCTTGGTCGGCGCCTTCGCCAAGTCGGCGCAGATCCCCTTCCACACCTGGCTCGCCGACGCGATGGAAGGCCCGACCCCGGTCTCGGCGCTGATCCACGCGGCGACGATGGTCACCGCGGGCGTCTACCTGATCGCCCGCACCCACGCGCTCTTCGTCCTCTCGCCGACCGCCGCCGACATCGCCGCCTTCACGGGCCTGGCGACGCTGCTGGTCGCCGGCACGATCGCGCTCGTCGTGACCGACCTGAAGCGGGCGATCGCCTACTCGACGATGAGCCAGATCGGCTACATGGTCGTCGGCGTCTCGATCGGCGCCTACAGCGCGGGGCTCTTCCACTTCATGACGCACTCCTTCTTCAAGGCGCTGCTCTTCATGGCGGCCGGCTCGATCATCGCCGCGATGGCCAACGACCAGAACATCGACCGGATGAGCGGCTTCGGCAAGGCGATGCGCTTCACCTCGGCGATGCTCCTCGTCGGCGGCCTGGCCCTCGCCGCCTTCCCCGGCACCTCGGGCTTCTTCTCCAAGGACGAGATCCTCGCCTTCGCCGAGGCGCGCGGCGGCATGTACACGATCTTTGTCGTGCTCGGCTACGCGGGAGCGCTGCTGACCGCCGTCTACACCTTCCGCCTCGTCTTCCGCATCCTGCCGGGAACGCCCTGCCGCGAGGCGCAGGAGCTGATCGACACCGGCCACGTCGCTCACGGCGAGCCGGTCAACCCGGTGACGGGGGAGCGCGAGGACACCGACGTCGGCTTCCCCGGGCCCGAGCACCACATCGCCGAGCACTCGTGGCCGATGAAGGTCGCGATGGGTGTGCTCGGAGTGCTGGCGCTGGTCGGCGGGCTGGTCCAGGTACCCGGCGTCGATCACGCGATCGCGAGCTTCCTCGATCCCGTCTTCCACGACTCGCCGCTGGCCGAGATCCACCCGACGGCAACCTCCGAATGGATCGGACTCGGGATCGGCGGCGCGATCTCGATCCTTGGCATCGCCCTCGCCTACTTCTTCTACGTCGCCCAGCCGGCCACGCCGGCGATCCTGATCCAGCGCCTGCGACCGCTCCACACCCTGCTCGTCAACAAGTGGTACTTCGACGAGCTGATCGACGTCCTGGTCGTGCGGCCGGCGCTCGCCGTGGGCCGCTTCGCCGACCGCACCTTCGAGCGCCTCGTCGTCGACGGCCTGGTCAGCGGCACCGCGGAGACGGTGCGCGGCGCCGGCGGGATCGTGCGCGTCGTGCAGAGCGGCTTCGTGCGCAGCTACGCGCTGCTCCTGATTGCCGGCTTCGCCGGCCTCGCCCTCTACTTCCTGGTGGTCAGCTCGTGAGCAACTCGCTGCTCTGGACCCCGCTCGCCTTCGGCATCGTCGGCCTCTTCCTGCCGCGCCGCGCGGCCGGCTGGTGGGCGACGGCCGGGGCGGCGGTGACGCTCGGCATCGCGATCGCCCTGCTGGCGGACTTCGACTCGGCCGCCGGGCTCCAGCACACCGTCGACGTCGAGTGGATCCCGGGGCTCGGCGTCGACTACAGCCTCGGCGTCGACGGGCTCAACGTCTTCCTGCTGCTGCTGACGGCGCTGCTCTGGCTCGGCGGCACGGCGTTCGCCGCCTTCCGCGAGCAGGAGCGGCCGGGGCTCTTCTTCGGGATGATGCTGCTCGCCGAGACGGCGACCCTCGGCGCCTTCCTCGCCCAGGACCTGCTGCTCTTCGTCCTCTTCTTTGACCTGATGCTGGTCCCGTTCTACTTCCTCTTCGGCGCCTGGGGGACGGACCGGCCCGACGGCGTCACCGCCTCGGCTGCGACGCTGAAGATGATCGTCTACACCCTGGTCGGCTCGCTGCTGATGCTGGTCGGAGCGATCGCGACCGGGATCGTCGCCGCCGACGGGGGGAACATCACCTTCTCGATCGGCGAGCTCGCTCGCGAGCCGCTCGGCGAGGGCAGCCAGCGCTGGATCTTCTGGTTCTTCGCCGCGGCCTTCCTGGTCAAGATGCCCGCCTTCCTCCTGCACGGCTGGATGCCGGACGCCTACCGGGCGGCGCCGCTGCCGGTGCTGGCCGTGTTCTCCGGGGTGCTGGCCAAGGTCGGCGCCTACGGCTTCCTGCGGGTCGTACTGCCCCTCTTCCCTGACGCGACCGTCGAGTTCCAGGAGGTCGTGCTGGTGATCGCGCTGGCCTCGATCCTCTACGGCTCGGTGATGGCGTTCACGCAGACCAACGTGCGGCTGGTCGCCGGCTACTCCTCGGTGGCGCAGCTCGGCTTCATCACCGCCGGCATCTTCGCCCTGCGGCCCGACGGGGCCGACGGGGCCGTGCTGCAGATGGTCAACCACGGCCTCGTGGTGGCGCCGCTCTTCATCATCGTCGCGCTGCTCGCCGAGCGTTCGGGCAGCGAGGATTTGCGCGAGATGGGCGGGATGGCGCTGCGGGCGCCCGTGCTCGCGGCGCTCTTCCTGATTGTCACCCTGGCGACCCTGGCGATGCCCGGCTCGGCCAACTTCGTCGGCGAGTTCTTCATCCTCAACGGCGTCTTCCAGGCGAAGATCGCCTACGCCTTCGTCGCCTCGATCGGCGTCGCGCTGGCGGCCTTCTACGCGCTGCGGCTGTACCAGCGCACGATGCACAACCGGGTGCCGGAGGGGCTGGTGTCGCGCGAGATCGGCTGGCGCGACGCGGTGGTGCTGGTGCCGCTAGTGGCGTGCATCGTGGGGTTGGCGTTCTATCCGCAGCTGATTCTGGAGCGGACGGACCGGGCGGTGTCCGAGGCGGTCGCTGCGGTGGGAGGGGGTTCGGCAGAGCCTCCCAAGGCGCACCTCCGCGGAGGTGACGCTGCCGCTCTCGCCTGCGCGCGCCCCGCTCCGTGCGGAGTTCCTTGGGAGGCTCCATCGAACCCCCTTCAGCGAGAGGCGGTCGCGAGACAGTGACCTTCGTCGCGCCGGAGATCGATTACGCCGGGCTCTCGCCTGTCATCGCGCTTGCGGTGAGCGTTTGCGTGGTGCTGCTGAGCGGGGTGTTTCGGCCAACGGAGCGGTGGGCGCCCGGGCTGACGCTCACCGCCCTCGCGACGACCGCGGGGTTGCTTGTCTGGAGGTGGGGCGACTCGGCCGATTTGGTCACCGGGGCGCTGCGGCTGGATGAGCTGGCGATTTCGATTTCGCTGGTCGTGCTCTTGATGGCCGCCGCCTGTGTGTTGCTCTCGCTGCGCGAGCCCGCCGCCGCGCAGGTCGGCTCGGGCGAGTACCACGCGCTGCTGCTCGGCTCGGTGCTCGGGATGGTGCTGCTGGCGCAGGCGCAGAACCTGGTCAGCTTCTTCGTCGGCCTCGAGACGCTCTCGATCCCCCTCTACATCCTCTGCGCCGCCAACCTGCGCCGCGAGCGCTCGCTCGAGTCGGGGCTGAAGTACCTGATCGTCGGCTCGCTCGGCTCGGCGACGCTGCTCTACGGGATGGCCTTCCTCTACGGCGGCTCCGGCTCGACCGGCTTCGCCGGGATCGCGCAGGGGATCGGCACGGAGAGCCTGCTGGGCGACCCGCTCGTCCTGATCGGCATCGCCCTGGTCGCCGTCGGCCTCGCCTTCAAGACCTCGATCGCGCCCTTCCACCAGTGGACGCCCGACGTGTACGAGGGCGCGCCGACGCCGATCACCGCATTCATGGCCGTCGCCACCAAGGCGGCCGCCTTCGCCGTCTTCGTCCGTTTCTTCGACGTCGCGCTGGCCCCGCAGGCCGACGACTGGCAGCCGGCGCTGGCGGTGCTGGCCGCGGCGACGATCGCGATCGGCAACGTCGGCGCGCTCGGGCAGCGGTCGCTGAAGCGGCTGCTCGGCTACTCGGGCGTCGCCCAGGCCGGCTACATCCTCGGCGGCCTGGTGGTCGTCAGCGAGGCCGGGGTCAGCGCCCTCGTCTTCTACCTGGTCGGCTACGCCTTCATGAACCTGGCGGCCTTCGCCGTCGTCGTCGCGCGCGAGCGCGAGACCGCCTGGAGCGACGACATCGAGGCGGTGCGCGGACTGGGTCGCGACCGCCCCCTGCTCGCCTGGCCCCTGACGATCTCGATGCTCGGCCTCGCCGGGCTGCCGGCGACCGTCGGCTTCATCGGCAAGCTCTACCTGATCGAGGTGCTGGTCGAGGGCGACTACACCTGGCTGGCGGTCTTCATCGTCATCGGCTCGATGATCTCGCTGGCGTACTACCTGAAGGTCATCGCCGCGATCTGGATGACGCCGTCGCAGGACGAGGCGGGCGACGCCGTCGTGACGGTCCCGCTGACCGGCGGCGATCAGCCGGTTCTGGCCGGCGGCTCCGACGAGGCGACCGGACTGCGCGCGCAGGGTGAGGTCGTCGCGGTAGCCGTCGTCTTCGGAGCGCTGACGCTGATCCTGGGGATCGTGCCGTCGCCGCTGTTCGATGCCGTGCGCGATGTCGGCGCGGCGGTTGGGTTGGGGTAGGCCGCTTCTGCGTCGGGCTCGCTCAGCGTTGGCTTCCTCGGCTCTCGGGCGTTGCGTCGCCGTCTGGTCCGGCTTGAACT
>DASWMG010000246.1:0-14071 GCA_036399875.1 Solirubrobacterales bacterium | reverse complement strand
CGTGGCGAAGCCGGCGTACTGGCGCATCGTCCAAAGCCGGTCGCGGTACATCCCGTCGTGGATGCCGCGGGTGAAGGGCGGCTCGCCCGGCGCGCCGAGCCGCTCCTCGAGGCCCGGGGCGACGTCCTCCTCGGTGTAGAGCCGCTCGATCTCGATGCCGGAGTCGGTGAAGACGCGCTCGTCGTCAGGGCCGACCAGCGGCGCGATCGTGGGGCGCTCCTCGGCGGTGCGGTCCATCAGTCGGTGGCGCCGACCAGGCTCTCGAGCCCGGCCTGGTCGATCGTGCGCCGCAAACCCTCGCGCAGCTCGATCTCCGGCTCCCAGCCGAGCAGGTCGCGAGCCCGCGAGATGTCGGGCTGGCGCTGCTGCGGGTCGTCGGTCGGCAGCGGCTCGTAGATGATCTCCGAACGCGACTCGGTCACCTCGATCACGGCCTTGGCGAGTTCGAGCAGCGTGAACTCGTTCGGGTTGCCGATGTTGACCGGCAGGTGGATGTCGGACTCGGCGAGGGCGACGATGCCCCGGATCAGGTCGTCGACGTAACAGAAGCTGCGGGTCTGGCTGCCGTCGCCGAAGACGGTCAGCGGCCGGTCCTGCAGCGCCTGGCGCAGGAAGGTCGGGATTGCGCGGCCGTCGTGGGCGCGCATTCGCGGGCCGTAGGTGTTGAAAATCCGCACGATCGCGGTGTTGACGCCCTGCTGGCGGTGGTAGGCCATCGTCATCGCCTCGGCGTAGCGCTTCGCCTCGTCGTAGACGCCGCGCGGCCCGATCGGGTTGACGTGGCCCCAGTAGCTCTCCTCCTGCGGATGGACCTGGGGGTCGCCGTAGACCTCGCTGGTCGAGGCGAGCAGGAAGCGCGCCCGCTTGAACTTGGCCACGCCGAGCATGTGGTGGGTGCCGTGCGAACCGACCTTGAGCGTGTGCAGGGGCAGCCGCAGGTAGTCGATCGGGCTGGCCGGGGAGGCCAGGTGGTAGACGAAGTCGACCGGCTCGGGGATCTCGACCCGCTCGATGATGTCGATGTTGCGGAAGTCGAAGGCGTCGTCGCGGATGTGCTCGATGTTCTGCAGCGACCCCGTCTCGAGGTTGTCGATGCAGATGACGCGGTGACCCTGCTCCAGCAGCCTCTCGCAGAGGTGGGAGCCGAGGAATCCCGCCCCGCCGGTTACGACGCACGTGCTCATCGGCGTCGATGCTACATGCCCGCTCGCCGCGGCCGGGCTTCCGGCCGCTTCTCGCAAATTCCGTCCTTTCTTCCCGTCCAACCGTCCAGGCGGGGGGAGAGACCGCGCCCGTCCTGAGCTTCCCGTTGGCATCTTGGGCGCGGGAGGGAAACCGGTGCGGAGCGGGGCGGCGAAGATCGAGCTGAGAGGTGAGGCGAAGGGTGCTTCCACCCTCGACGAAGCGGCGCGCAAGCGGGCGGCGGTCGAGCTGGTCGCACGTCACGACGGGGCGCTGAGGCGCACGGCGCGCCGCTACTCGCTCTGCGGCCAGGACGCCGAAGACGCCTACCAGCGGGCGTTGGAGATCCTGCTGACGAAGGCGCCCGCGGGCCGAGGGCGCGACCTGCTGGCCTGGATGACGACCGTGACGAAGCACGAGGCACTGGCCGTTCGGCGCGACCGCGAGCAGTTGCTCGGCAGGCCGCGGTTCGACAGAGAGGAAGGTGAGGACCGCGACCCCGTGGCGCGGGTGCCCTCCGGCGTGGCCGACCCGTCCGAGCGGCTGGAGCGGCGTGAGGAGATCGCCCGCAGCCGCGAGGCGATCCGGGCGCTGAAGCCGGCCGAGCGGCGAGCCCTCACCCTGCTCGGCGAGGGTTACTCCTACGCGGAGATCGGCGAGATCACCGGGTTTTCGAGGACGAAAGTGCGATTGAAATTGTTTTCAGCCTCCTGCTGCCGTTTGCCGGCTAGAGCGGCGATCACCTCCTCACTGGTGATGGGCTCGATCCAATATCCGTCCCCGATCAGATCGAGGTTGGCCCGCCCCTCCGCCCGCCCCTTGTGGAGGACGAACCGATCGAAGACGCGCATAAGCGCGGCGCGGACTGCATCGACCCCTGCTGCATCCGTGACCTGACCGGCGAGGGCGGCCCTAATCCCGGCCAAGCGCTCCAGCAGACCCGCCTCGATACCAGCAAGGGTCGGGTCGGCTTCGGCCGCCTGCAACTGCGAGGCGAGGCGTTCGCACTCTCGATCGGCTGCCGCGGCGGCCGGCTCAACCTCGGCCCGTAGCTCCCGCCACTCGTTCGCAGTCAACTCTCCCGCCAGGTAGTCACCCTTCACGCGCTCAAGCCGCTCCCTCGCCCTTGCGGCCTGATCTTGGGCGCTCGCGTGAAGTCCTCCGATCTCGGCGACCTTCTGCTCGCTCGCGGCAATAATCTGGGCGCGCGTCTCTTCAAGGTCGAGCCCGACATTGACGAAATAGTGGTAAACGCTCATGTCGATCGGCGCCCGCGGCACCATCGTCAAATCGCAGTCGGTCGGGGAGGCGTAGTGGGTGTTGCATCTATAGCGTTCCCTCAACGTTCCGTCTTTATTGCGTTCGGTGCGCGGACTCATCCCGCCTCCGCATTCGCCGTGGCGCAGGAAGCCCTGCCGGAATAGGTGCTGGCCGACCGGCTGGCGGCCCCGTTTATGGGTCTGCTTGCGAGTCTTGCGTAGGCGCAGCGCCTCGAAGTAGCGCTCGCGGGAGATGATCGCCTCGAACTGGGCATCGATCAGCCGGTCGCCGTCGCGCACCATTCCCGCGTAGACGGGATTCTCAAGGACCCTGCTTACGGTCGCGGCGCTCCACTTACCGCCCCGCTGGGTCGGAACATGATCCGCGTTCAGCCCTTTGACGATCTGCAACAAAGAGCGGCCCTCCAGATACTCCGCGTAGATGCGGTCCACGATCGGCGCCCGCTCGGGGTCGGGAATCGTTTCCCGTTCGTCGTTTTCGTTGCGCCGCCAGGTCAGCGCATAGGAGTTGCCGCCCGTTCGCTTGCCTTGCGCGCGACGCCTGGCCAGCCCCTCTCGCACCGCACCGCTCTTTCGGCGGCTGTCCTCATGGTTTCGGTCGCCCATCTGCGCGGCCGAAGACAAGGACGCAAAGGTGGCGTCGTCTTCGACGGAGCGCAGTCTGAATCCGTTGCGCATGGCGTCCAACAGAATCTCCACCAGGTGTCGATTTTTTTCGCCGTCCCCACGCGCGAGGCGGTCAGAGTGCCACACGAGAAGCGCCGCGCCGATTCGCGCCGCGTGCTCCAATGCCGCCGCCAGTTCGGGGCCTCGATCGTCGTTGTAGGCAGAGACGTTTTCCTCGTCGTAGATATGGACGACCTCATAACTTTCGGTCTCCGCCAGTTCCCGACACCGCTTGATCTGGTCTGGGATCGAGCCGCGTTCGTCCGGAGACGACTTGGCGGCGTAGATGATCGCCAGTCCGTTGCTACCGTTGCCTTGCACAGGATCTAACCTCCTGTTGCCGTGCCGGGAGCGTCCTACCGCTGCCCGGCCTTTTCGTGCCTTCTAGGCGGCATCTTACGAGACGCCGCCGCGTGGACCGCCGCCACCACGGCCGCCGTATTCGACGGTGCGCCATGCTCACGCAACCGCGCCAGGTCCCGTACCAGTTGGTCGTATTCGTCGGGGCTCGGGGTGATCTCAACCACCAGCCCGACGAGGGGCGCCGCCCGCGGCACGACGGTCAGCGGAGCGCCGCTCACGTCGGCAGCTCCCAGCGATACTTATGGCCGAGGGGATGAGTGTCGGCAGCTGGACGACCGGGGTCGGTTCCATCGTCCACCGCCGGCATCGGTTTTGACCAGCTTGAACCCTGCGGCGCGCAGCGAAGCGCCGCCCTCCTCGGGCAGCGTGTAAGTAATGAGCTTGCGGTAGCCGAGGGCCTTGACGGCTCGCCAGGCAGCGCGCAGCAACATCGAGCAGGCGTTGTAGGTGCCGTCAGTGCAAACGCGGCGGACCTCGGCGGTAAAGCCGTCATCGAGCATCCGCGCGACCGGCCGGCCGATGATCGCGACCCCGCACAGCCTCTCCCCTTCCTGGACTCCGACGACACACACGCCAGCGGCAACCGGCCGGTTGTGGCGATGGCGCTCGGCGACGTAGGCGTTTGCGACCTTCAGCGAGATCGGCACCAGCGTAAGGTGCGGGCGTTCGTTTCGTCGGGTAATCGCCTCCGCCGCTCTCCCCTCACGCTTCTTGGCGATCTTCTGCTGCTCCGGAGTCATGCACCCGGCTCCTCGACCAGCCAGTCCGTCGGTCGTTCGGGATCGCGAAGATCGGTGAAGATCGGCTCGAACGGCCCTGCTTCGGCGAGGTCTTCGGCCAGGCAGAAGCGGATCGAGACCTCCGGGGCGGCGAGGAGACTTCGATCGCGGCTCAACATCGCCACCGCGGTTTCCCGGCGGCGTTCGAGCGCCGGTCGCTCCCCCCCGGCGAGGACACAGAGGACCGGCGGGAACCAGGCGTAGCGCTCGATCCAGACCGGCTCGCCGCCGGTCCCGGTCGCCTTAAACAGGCAGGCGTAGCGGCTCAGCTCGGCGGCGAGCCGGTCGATCGAGAGCGTCGCGCGATCCAGCTCAAGAAAGCGCTGCTCGACCACCACCTCCTCGGCGGTGAGCCGGACATAGGTGAGGACCGAGGTCTTGTCGCC
Organism: Solirubrobacterales bacterium; assembly: GCA_036399875.1. Lineage (GTDB taxonomy): Bacteria > Actinomycetota > Thermoleophilia > Solirubrobacterales > 70-9 > VRUE01. The sequence goes on along the minus strand of DASWMG010000246.1, from coordinate 9,415 downwards.
TCGACTTTCCGCGGAGGCGAGTTCACCGAGCCGGGTCGCGTTGGCGCGGAGGTCGCGCAGGCCGAGGATCAGGACCCAGCGCCAAGCAGGGTCGCTCGCGGCGAAGAACTGACGCACCGCCGCCTCGTTCACTGCTCGGCGGGCAGCCGCCGGAATAGCCGGCCTTTTGCCGGTCCCCCGACCGCGCTTCCCTTGCCTCTTCTTCGACGCCATTGTCCGCGGCCCAGCCTAGACCGGCACCGATTCTCAGAGGTGCAGGATGGCCGCAACCTCCTCTAGCCCTGATGCGCATCACCGTCGCACCGATCCCGTGTTAAGTCGCTCCCGCGGACGCCCAATGCCATGTGGCCTCTGGTGCCACCTCTAAATTCAGCGGATGCGCACATGGTCTGACAAATTCGACATCGATGTAGCGCCTTTTCAGCGTCTCCCGCCCGATGTCGTCCGAGCTCGCCGGCGCTCCGCCGAAGCGAACCGCAACAACGAGAAGATCCTCGAGCCACGGATAGAGTTCCACCTATCCGCTTATGAAGTGGCCCTCGGTGAGCTTGAGGCTCTCCATGTACAGACCGGAGAGCTCGGCGACTTTGACATTGAGGGCGAAACCCGCCAGGCAGCTGCCTGGCTGATTTCGGGCCGCGTGATCGGGCTCCTCAACGCCGCCTTGGCTCTGGCGCGAGCCCGTTTTGCCAGCGAGATGATCCCAATCTTGAGGGCCGCCCATGAGGCAACCGAGTTGCTTAGCGCCGTGTCGATGAACCGTGACTCGGCGATCCTTCGAGACTGGCTGCGCGACCACCAAATCAAGGTGAATCGCGTGAGAACCGCGATAGACCGAAATCAGAAACAGATCGCCGCTGAGACGCGAGGGTTCGGCGGCGAGGACTTGAGACGCACACGAGGCTTTATGGACGGCCTCTATGAGGACCATTCCCAGCTGGCCCATGTCAAGCGCTCCCGCCTTCTGGAGATCACCGCACTCGACTGTCGACAGATGCCTGCGAATACTCACCCGGCTGTGACCGTCCGGGCCTACCACGTCTATCTCCTCAGCTTCCACGTCATGCACGCAGTCGGTGTCGTTGGCTTCGGGCTTGGCATATCGCGCGGGGACGATGCGGTGCTCCGAACTCAAGGCACGCTCGCCCAGCTCGCCGAGGTGGAGAAGAGGGCGCCGATCGACCCCGACACGCTGCGCGGCAACGAACCCCGTGGGGGCGAGGCACCGGCCTAACCCTCTGGTCAGCCCTTTTTTTCTTTTCGGCTAGGGGCCGGTCGTGGTAGGCCGGCCGAGGCAAGGACCGCTGAAAATCGTGGTCGGAGATATGTACCTGATCTTGGTCTATCGGCAATTGTTTGGGCCGATTCCTCTCGGCTCGCTCCCGAAGAGTTCGCGATGGGCACGGATCTACTAGGCGAGGGGCAAAACTCTTGGTGAAAGCTGCTGTGAGGTTCCGGGGCTAAACACCCGCGCTCGCATCTTGTACCGTCTCCGGCGACATAAAAGTGGGGCCGCGCGCTGGAACGCCGGCCCCGCGGCGACCGGCTTAGCAAGACGAGGCCGGCCGCAGCGGAAACGGTAGCTGGCTACCGGCCCCAAGAAGCGGCCCCCGGCGGCGCTGTAACGCCAACCGAGGGCCTGACCACAAGGAGGCGCACCTCCTCATGGCTGAGACGAACCCTACGGGCGACGGGCTGCCTGTCGCTCTCAAGATCCCGCCCGACGACGATCGGTTCCTGCGGGGCGTCTTCACGATGGCGCGGGACGGCATCCGCGACGAGTTGACCGAATACCCAAAAGAGCTTCGCGAGCCTTCGCGGCTGCACCGCGAAGAAGCTGCCTACGAAAGGCTCCTGGAGGCGCTCGACACGGGCGAGATCGTCGCCGACGGGGAAGTCCTACAGGTCCTCGCGGACCTCGCTGGGACGATCGATCGCGCGAACGAATACGACAGGGTGGCTGCCGAGCACGCCGCCTTGCTTGGCATTCGCGACCAGATCCGGCTCGGCCGGCGTGGTCGATGACCATCCCGCAGCAGTTCGCCAGGAACCTTCGGCTAGCGCGAGAACGGGTCGGCCTCTCCCAGGAAGAGTTGGGCATTCGCGCATCGATGCATCGAACTCAGATCGGCTCCCTTGAGCGTGGAGCGCATCTACCCCGACTCGACACGCTCGTCAAGCTCGCTGGCGCTTTATCGATTTGCCCCGAACGGCTGCTTGACGGTATCCGCTGGAATCCGGGAAGCGCCACGGCGGGGGCATTCGAGCGCGTCACTGAATGAGGGCGACCGGCTGAGTACCCGGTCGCCCCCAGGCCCTCAGTTGCCCTTATGGATAGCGGCAGTCGGAACGGCCGCCGTGCAGACTACGAGCTTCATTCTGCATCCCCCCTTTCCTCGATTCGGAAATGGAGAGATTGATGGAAGCAGGTTGATTAATCAACGACGTTTTAGTAATTGAGCGGCGCTGAAAATTTAGCGCCCAAAAAGTTGCATAGTCAATTACTCTCTAGCGCTCGCTAAACCCCAGCCCGCCTTACGAAAGGACGCGATGCCAGCAGCGAAGAAGATGCCCCACGAAGCCCAAGAGGAGGTGCCGTCCCTGTGCCGTGCCTTGGGGCATCCGCTCCGCACGCGCATCGTGGAAGTGGCTAACGAGATGCCGATTAGCCCGAGCGGTTTTGTCCGTCAAGGGTTGGTTCCGGCCGTGTATTACGACCATTACAAGCAGGCACTATCGGCGGTGGCCTACCACTTCTCCGAGCTCGAGAAGGAAGGTTGCTTGTCGCTCGTTGAGACGAATCCTCGCCGAGGTGCCACGGAGCACGTCTACAGGGGAGCAAGCCGCGTGTTCTTTTCGGACAGGGAATTTGAGGACCTGCCGTTTGACGTGCGGAGTGGGTTAAGCAAGGCCTCGTTTCAGGGAGTAGTGGCCCGAACTGACGGCGCGATCCGAGCCGGCACGTTCGACCATCGGCTCGACCGTCATCTGACCTGGCGAGCGTTCATGTCAGACGAGCAAGGTTGGGACGAGATGACGGACATCCTCGCTGACGCTTACTACAAGCTCGAAGAGGCCCGCACGGCGGCAGAAGAACGGCTGGTCGAGAAGAACGAAGAGGGCTTCCCGGCCACCTTCGCGATGCTCGGTTTTGAATCGCCGCCGATTCCTCTCCGGTTCTGACTGCGCGCTCGCGCCCAAGCCCCCCGATAAGGAGGCCGTGGAACTGCGATTGGGGGCAAGGTGGGAAGGGGGTATCGGGTCTTTCTTGACCAGAATGCGAACATACGTTTGTGAGCGCTTCGGGCACCCGCTACGGCGAATTAAGAACGGCTCTGCGGACCGGCTCCTACGTGCTGGCCAGAAACGTTGCCCGAGATCTTCCGCGCGTCGGGCTCTCCGATGCCCTGGAGTTGACTTTATTGGCCGCGGAGCGGAAGCCCGGCGATTTCGAACCGATGGCGAGGCGTCTGCTTGAGCGATTTCTGAGCGAGGCAACGCCTGCCCTCGACCTTGGTCGAGGTCTCTCGCCGCGTCCTCGTGCTCCAGCGGATCGCTGCGACCAATCGGCTCGCAATCGCCGACGGCCTCGACGAGGACAGCCAATACCGCTTCGAACTGCCCGGAGCGACGGGGAAGGAGACGCTCTCGGTCTTGCTTGAGCTGGCCGCCGCGCCCACCCTGGCGGAGTTCCCTAAGTAAGAAGACCAAGCGGCGGGAACTCGGCAACTCCGCACCCTCGGAGGATCGGTCGCCTGTCTAGTAGTGCCGTGCCCATCGCGAACTCTTCGGGAAAGACCCGAGAGGGATGGGGCCAAACAATTGCTCCGTAGACCAAGCTCAATTGCATATCTTTGACGCCAGTCGTTTCGCGCCTTGAGCGATGCAGGCGATTGGCGATTCGCGGCAACCCGATACGCGACCTACCCCCTAATCAGGTAGTGCTGCTGCCCCGCCGCGGCTAACAGCTCGACCACCTCGGGGTCCTCGAAACCCATGTCGCGCAGGAGACAGGCGCGCAGAAGGAACCAGAGGCGGTGATTCAAGACGACTAAACCCCGGCCGTCGGGCACTCGAACCGGTCGCTCGCTGGGAAAATGGGTGAAGAAGTTGCGCGTGTCGCGAACGGCCTTCGCGAACTCCTCCTGGTCCTCGGGAATGCCGCAGTAGCGGATCACTTCGCCATCGAAGCTGTCGAGGATCCGAAGAATCTGAGCGAGCAGACTGGCCCGGCTGGAGCTGAGCAGGTTGCGCTCGATCCACTCGCCATCCTGCTCGCGGAGCGCAGGCGACATGCCCGCCATCACCTGGGCGACCAGTTGCCGGTGCTCCTCGGGCGGGCGCATGACGCTCTCGAAGCGCTCGCTGTAACTGAAATACAGCTCTAGGCAACGGGCGACCAGAACGAACTGGTCGGCGTTGATCCGGTGGCCGCGCCGCATCTGGTACTCGATCAGCTGCCACATCAATTCGGGCGCCTCCGACTGAATCCGCCCCCACGTCGCGGCTACCTGAACGAAGCGGTCGCGCACTTTGTCGAGCGTCATCAGCACTGGGGGCCGCGACGGCGCGCTGTTCTCGCGCCAGCGAAGGTGGAGGTCAACTGGCCGGCTGCCATCCATCGTGTGGATGCGTTCGGGGGAGAGCGGTTCGTCAAGGCAGAAGGACAGCAAGGCGAGGGCAGGCATCACGAAGTTGATCCACTCCACGAGCGTCTTGGGCGGCCCCGTCAAAACGATCTCCATCCACCAGCGCACGGTCACTTCGGCCTCGTCGCCGGAGTTGTCCTGAGTGCCGATCTCAACCAGCTGCATCTGATGCTCACCGAAGGGCACCGAGGCGCGCTCCTCGCGCACGGCGTGGTTGGCAACAACGTCCCGCGTCGAAGTTGGGTTGAGATCTAAGAACCTGACGGCCCGATGGTTGGAGATCGAGATCGAGGGATAGGTTTGCTCGGCGACCTCGGAGCCCACGATTGCCGAGTTGATCGCGATTTCGGCGGGATAGGGCGTCAGGTTCGGAATTCCGAACCTGACCGCCTTGACGTAGCAGTTGGGAAGGCAGGCCGGCCCGGAGTCGTGGCCCTCGAGCAAGCTCAGCCGTACGCCCTCCAGGTTGTCGTCGCCAAGCTGGACTCCTCCCGGCTCGACCATCCGAAGCAAGCCGGGGCCGGCCTGACTCGGCAGCTGCAGGAAGGCGCGCACGGGCTCACCGTCGCCGACGGTAGCCATGCAGTCGATTACCTCGCCGGGCTTGCGGAGGCCTCTAATCGCCATCGGGCCAACCCTAAAGGGCGAAACATGCCGTGCTGAGCAGCCCATCGAAACAGCCCAAAGGCTGGGGCCGACCGCTTCGACAGGGACCTCGATGAGGGAATCGGGTCCTATCTCGGGGGCGTTAGGCGATCAGCCGCCTGGATGAGCACCCCGATTGCAAGAATGACTACGCCCGCGACGATCTGGGCCGCCACGCTCACTCGCACCACACCCGGGCACCACTCAAGGCGGCCAACTCGTCACGAACCATTGGTCGCTGCCGGCTTCCGAGCGCAGGTGCGAAATAGGATCCGTGACCAAAACCAGAACAGCGAGGGCGATGACCAGACCGATGACGACGTGCAACCAGTTGAATCGCCTTGCCTTGAGAGCAGGGAGCGCCGCCAGAAGATAGGCGAGCACACCCAGACCACAGAGCATCGCGAACGACTGCCTAGCGGACTGTTGAGAAGGCGTCGTACAGACCGGGAATTCTCCATGACATTCCGGGCCATCGATCGCATTGAGTAAAGCGGCTCCGGCCACGATCAGAACCGCCACCGCGATGGCCCCGACGAGGACCACGGCATAACGCGCCAGTCGCCAATCCGTGGCGTGAGCGTCGCTATTTTCTGCCCGAACTTCCTCCATCCGAGGAGACGCTAACCGATGTCGTAGGTGGACCGGCAGCCCTGCGCAAGGGCCGGAAATGCCTCTCCCGAACTTCATCTTGCCCTAGGGCCTGCCCCACGGCGATTTTTCGGCGTTTTTGAGCCTCCCCGAAAACGCGAAAACCCGCTTGATAAGCGGGTTCCGTCCTATAGCGGGGGCGAAATTCGAACCCGCGACCTTCGGGTTAGGAGACCGACGCCAGGGTGCTAACGGGAGGTGCGCCCGACTCGGCCAGCAGCGCGGCTCACGATGGGTCGATGGAGATCGGCCCAAACAATTGTCGGAAGACCAAGATCAACAGGTGCCTGGCCGAGGGGCGGGAGCGATTCCGGCGGGTCTTCGCGAGCAGCGAAGACGGCAGCAGGTGCGCCGAGATGCGCTTCCTCCTCTCGGCCTTCTGCGACGGCGAGGCGAGTGCGGCGCAGAGTGCCGAGATGCGCGAGCACCTGCGCGCCTGCGGTCGCTGTCGAGCCACCGTGCGCGCCTATAGGTCGGTCCCGGCGAAGGTCGCGGCGCTGAGCCCGCTGCCGGTCGCGCTGAGCGCGGGCGGGACCAAGGGCGGCGGACTGGGCGGTCTCGCGACGAAGCTGGCCGGAGCCAAGCAGCTGGTGGGGCTCTGCGCCGCCGCCGGCACGGCGGCCTGCGTGGCGACTGGTGCGGTGCCGCTTCCGGACCGGCTGCCCGAGCGGCCGGTCGAGCCGCGGATCGAACGGAGCGGAGAGCTCCAGCCGGGTTCTCCGCCGGACGCAAGCGCCGACTCGCACAGACACGAGCGCGACGAGAACGGGAGGAAGCGGCGCAACGAAAAGCGCCGACGGAAGCGGACCGAACCGACGGCGAAGGCCGCAGCGACCGAGCCGACCGCCGTGCCGGCCCCCGCCCCGCAGCCCGTGGAAGCGGCGCCGGCGCCGGTCGAAGGCGAACCGACGTCGTCGTCGGTCGAACCGGTCGAAGCCGAACCGGCGCCTTCGGTCGCCTCCGAGCCAGCGCCCACCACCCCCGCACCGGAAACCGGTGGCGCCGCCGGGGAGTTCGGCCCGTGACGCGGCTGCTCGCGCTGAGCCTCTTCGCCGTTGCGCTGGCCGCGCTCCCCTCCCTCGCCGCGCCGCCGAGCGCGCAGGCCGCTCCGCCGCCGCCGCCAAGCGACCTCCGCGTCTACGGCGGCGAGGAAGTCTGGCGCCCGAGCCGCTCCTTTCGGATCCTCTGGCGGAACCCGGCGGCGGATCCGCCGATCGCCGCGGTCCATTACCGGGTGCGCGATCCACGGGGATCGGTCGTCGCCGGGCCGGTTCGGGTGCCGTGGGCGGCCAGCAGCGCCGAGGACGTTCTGGTGCCGCCGATCCCGGGCGCTTACACCGCCGAGGTCTGGCTCGAGGACACGCGGGGCCTGCAGGGCGCTCCCGCCAGCGCACAGCTGCGCTTCGACGACGAGCGGCCCGGCGGCGTCACCCCGTCGGTCGGCGCCACCTGGGTCGGCAGGACGGCCTTCCCGCTCCCGGTCCGGCTCACCCCACCCGGCCGCGTGCCGATCTCGGGGCTGCGCGGCTACGCCGTTTCGGTGTCGCCCGACCCAGAGCGCACCCCCTGTGCGGCTGCCGACCGCTGCGCCCCGGTCGAAACCGACCTCCACGGCGGCGCCGGCGACGACACCTACGCGATCGACGACATGCCCGAGGGAACGCACCACGTGCGCGCCGTCGCGGTCTCCGGCTCGGGGATGGCGTCGGTTGTCTCCGATCCGCTGACCCTGCACGTCGACGAGACCTACCCGACGACCACGTTGCGGGGCCTCCCCGCCGGATGGTCGGACGGGCCGGTGAGACTTACCGCCACCGCCGCCGACAGCGGCTCCGGGATGGCGGCGCGGGCCGGTGGAGTGCAGCCCTTCACCGCGATCTCGATCGACGGCGCCACGCCGACCACGGCCATGGGCGCGTCCGTCGCCGCGGCCGTCCTCGGCGAGGGAGTGCACCGCGTCGCCCACTACGCCCGCGATCTGGCCGGCAACGTCAACGACGGCGGTACGACCAACGGCATTCCCAACCCACCGCCCCGCGAGGCGCTGGTGCGCATCGACAGCACTCCGCCCACCCTGTCATTCGTCCACGCGCAGGACCCGTCGGCCCCGGAGCTGATCGGCGCCAAGGTCGCCGACTCGCTGTCGGGACCGGACCCGTCGCGAGGCTGGATCGGCGTCCGCCGCCGCGGATCCGGCGATCCGTTCGAGCCGCTGCCCGCCGCGCCGGCCCCCGCTGGCGAGCTGCGCGCGCGCTGGAGCTCGGACGCATATCCGGACGGCGAGTACGAGTTCCGAGCGGTCGGCTTCGACCGTGCCGGCAACAGGGCGGCGACGGGGCTGCGGACCGGTGGCGCCGAGATGGTCCTCTCCAACCCCCTGAAGGAGAGAGTGACGTTGACCGCCGCCCTCGACGGGCCGGCGGAGGCAGGGCGGACCGTCGGCTTTGGCAATCGGCCAGTCGTGGGCGGACAGCTCGTATCCGGCTCCCGGCCGCTCGCCTCGATGCCGGTCGAGATCGTCGAGCGCTACGCCGACGGAGCGACGCGGACCTCACAGGTCGTGACGGCTGCCGACGGCAGCTTCTCGGTCCGGCTCGCCGCCGGGCCGAGTCGCGAGGTGAACGCCGTCTTCGCCGGCAATGAGACGCTGACTCGGGCAGCGAGCCCGGTGCAGCGCCTCGCGGTCAGGGGCGAGGTACGGATGACAACGTCGGCGAAGGTCGCGGAGGTCGGCGGCGCGCCGCTCATCTTCGCGGGCCGGGTCAGCGCCGCGCCGGGAACGATCCCGGCGGAGGGAAAGGCGGTGGAGCTGCAGTTCCGCCTGCCAGGCGAGCCCTGGACCGAGTTCCGAACGATCCGGACCGACCGGCGCGGCCGCTTCCGCCACCGCTACCGGTTCAGCGACGACGACAGTCGCGGCGTGCGTTTCCTCTTTCGCGCCTACGCGCCCGCGCAGGGCGACTGGCCGTACGAGCCGACTGGCTCGAAACCGGTCGCCGTGCGCGGGCGCTGAGGCCGTAGGAGTTAAATCAGCCGATCGGGAGCTGAGCGGCCAGCGCCTGGGCGCGCGAGGTCTGCTCTTCGATCGCCTTGCGGACCCGCTGCTCGACGTCGCTGCGGTTGCGCTTCGCCTCGCCGGTCGCCTTGCGGCGGACGCTGGCGCCGCGACGCTCGCTGCGCTTGACGCTGCGGGTGACCCGGGTGCGGTACGACTTCAGCTGCTTGCGGGCGGCGGCGCGGTCGGTGAACGGGCCGACCAGCTCGGTGACGCGGTCGGAGAGCTCGAGCACGGCGCCGACCGGCACGTCGACCGCGCGGGTAGCGACGGCGCGCGGGCCGGTGGCTTTTTTGGCGGCGCGTTTCGGGGCGGCTTTCGCCTTGCCGTTGGAGCGCGCTGCTTTCTTGGTCTGGGTGGGCATTCGGAGAGAGTCCTTTCGTTGCTTCTGATCAGGGAGAGGAAGAGTGCGAGT
>DASWMG010000245.1:0-13270 GCA_036399875.1 Solirubrobacterales bacterium | reverse complement strand
CGCCGCCGCCGGGGCCGCGATCGGCGCGCTCTTCATGACGAAGGTCAACCTCGGCGTCTACGCGGGCGCGGCCGTCGTCCTCGCCGCCGCGATGACCGTCGAGCCGTTGCGCCGGCGGCGCTGGCTGAGCTGGCCCGCGATCGGCCTCGTCGTGCTGCTGCCGCTGCTGGTCACGGCCCGCGACCTCAACGTGACCGCGCTGCGCGACGTGATCGCCGCCCAGACGCTGGCGATGGGGGCGATCGTCGTCGCCGCCTGGCCGCTCGGCCGGACCTTCACCGAGCGCGACCGGACCCTGCCGCGCTGGCTGCTCGGCGCGGTCGCCGGCTTCGTCGTCGCGGTCGTCGCGATCATGGTCGCGATCGCCGCGAACGGCTCCTCGCCAGCCGACGTCTACGACGGCATGGTGACCGAGGCGATGCGTGTGCGCGACGTCAGCCTGGGTGTCCTGCCGATGGCGACCGCGGTCGTCGACTGGGCGCTGATCGCGGTTGCGGCCGCGGCGCTGACGGTCATGTTCGCGCGCTCCGAGCGGCCGGCCTCGCCGGCGCTCTGGCCCGCCCTCCTCCGCGCCGCAGCCGGGCTGGCGATCCTCTTCTCGATCACCCGCATCTCGCCGCTCTCGCTCGGCCCCTCGGCGGGCAACCAGGACTCGCTCGCCGCCGTCCTCTGCTGGGTCGCCGCGATCCCGCCCGCGGGGGCGGTCGAGAGCCCCTACAAGCGCTTCCTGCGCGTGCTGTTGCCGGCGCTGGCTGTCGCCGAGCTGCTCCAGACCTACCCGGTGCCGGGCAGCCAGGTCGGGATAGCGGCGCTGACCTTCGTCCCCGTCGGCGTGCTCTGCCTCGCCGACGCGCTGACCGTGGCGCGGCAGTGGGGCGCCGCGCGTGGCGGCCTCGCCGCGGAGCGCCTCGCGCCGGTGACGACGGTCGCCCTCGCGAGCCTTGTCGCGATCTTCGCCGTGAGCGGCATCCTGCGGCCGATCGGCAACAACGCCTCGCTCTACTCGACCAACGTCGCGGTGCCGTTCCCGGGCGCCACTCAGCTACGACTGCCCCCCGCCGACGCCGAAACCTACGCGCGGCTGCTGGAGCTGCTGCGCGAGCACCGCTGCACCGACTTCATCGGCTATCCCAACATCAACAGCCTCTATCTGTGGTCCGGGATCGAGCCGCCGCCGCCACGCGCGCCCGGCGCCTGGATCGAGGCGCTCGACAGCGAGCGCCAGGCCCGCGTCGTGCGCGAGCTGCGGCGCTCGCCGCGGCCCTGCGCGATCCGCAACGAAGGGCTTGCGGGGGCCTGGCTGGGAGGGCAGCCGCCGCCCGACCGGCCGCTGGTCAACTACGTGAACGACGAGTTCCGGACGGTGGAGACGGTCGGCGAAGCATTCGAGTTCATGCTGCCGATTCGCCGCGGCTCGTGAGCCGTCTGCTGATCACCGGCGGGGCCGGCTTCGTCGGCTCCAACCTCGCGGTCTCCCTGGCCGGCCGCCACCCCGAGTGGGAGGTGGTCGCGCTCGACAACCTCTACCGGCGCGGCTCGGAGCTGAACCTGCCGCGGCTGGAGGAGGCGGGAGTCGAGTTCGCCAGGGGCGACGTGCGCGAGCCGGCCGACCTGGAGCGCTTCGGCTCGCTCGACGCCCTGATCGAGTGCTCGGCCGAGCCCTCGGTGATGTCGGGCGTCGACGGCGACACCTCCTACCTCGTCCACACCAACCTGACCGGGGCCTACAACTGCCTGGAGGCGGCGCGCCGGGCCGGCGCCTTCTTCCTCTTCCTCTCGACCAGCCGCGTCTATCCGGTGGCGCCGCAGTTGGAGCTGGCCCTGGAGGAGACCGAGACGCGCTTCGAGCTGGCCGCCGAGCAGCCGGTGGCGGGGGCGTCGGCGGCCGGCATCTCCGAGGACTTCCCGCTCGGCGGCGCCCGCACCCTCTACGGCACGACCAAGCTGGCGGCCGAGCTCTTGATCGAGGAGTACCGGGCCGGCTTCGGCGTGCGCGCCGTCGTCGACCGCTGCGGCGTGATCGCCGGCCCCTGGCAGATGGGCAAGGTCGACCAGGGCGTCTTCACGCACTGGATGCTCGCCCACCGTTTCCAGCGGCCGCTCTCCTACATCGGCTTCGGCGGGCAGGGCAAGCAGGTGCGCGACCTGCTCCACGTCGAGGACTTGGTCGACCTGGTCGAGCGCCAGCTCCTGGCGCCGGAGGAGTGGGATGGGCGCGTCGTCAACGTCGGCGGCGGTCGCGAGTGCAGCCTCTCGCTGCGCGAGACGACGGCGATCTGCCGCGAGCTGACCGGCAACGAGGTGCCGATCGAGCCGGTCGCCGAGACGCGGCAGGGCGACGTCCCCGTCTACATCTCCGACTGCGCAAGACTGTTCGGTCTGGACGAGTGGCGCCCGCGGCGAAGCGCGGAGCAGGTGCTGGCCGACATCCACGCCTGGATCGCGAGCGACGAGGAGCGGATCGCCGCGGCGCTCGACATCGACGCCCCCACGGGGGAGAAGGAGTAGACGCGAATGCCGGTAGCGATCGTCACGGGCTCGGGAGGGCTGATCGGCTCGGAGGCCGTCGGACACTTCGTCGGCGCCGGCTACGACGTGGTCGGGATCGAGAACGACATGCGCGCCCGCTTCTTCGGCCCCGAGGCCTCGACCGCGCACGTCACCGAGCGGCTCGCGGCCGCGCACGAGCCCTTCCGCAGCGAGGAGGCCGACATCCGCGACCGCGACGCGGTCGAGCGGATCTTCCGACGGCACGGGGGAGCGATCGAGCTCGTCGTCCACACCGCGGCGCAGCCGTCGCACGACTGGGCGGCGAGCGACCCGCAGACCGACTTCGGCGTCAACGCCAACGGGACGCTCAACCTGCTCGAGGCGGCGCGCGCCCACTGCCCGGACGCCCCGTTCGTCTTCTGCTCGACCAACAAGGTCTACGGCGACACGCCGAACCGGCTGCCGCTGGAGAGCCTCGAGAAGCGGCTGGAGCTGCCCGAGTCCCACCCTTACTTCAAGGGCATCGACACCTCGATGTCGATCGACTCCTCGACCCACTCGCTGTTCGGCGTCTCGAAGGCGGCCGCCGACCTGCTCGTGCAGGAGTACGGGCGCTACTTCGACATGCCGACCGTGTGCTTCCGGGGCGGCTGCCTGACCGGCCCGCAGCACGCCGGGGCGAAGCTGCACGGTTTCCTCGCCTACCTGATGAAGTGCGTGGCGACGGGGACGCCCTACACCGTGTTCGGCTACGAGGGCAAGCAGGTGCGCGACAACATCCACAGCGCCGACCTGATCGCCGCCTTCGAGGCCTACCGCCGCTCGCCGCGCCCGGCGGCCGTCTACAACATCGGCGGCGGCCGGTTCAGCAACTGCTCGATGCTGGAGGCGATCGAGATCTGCGAGCGGATCGCCGGTCGCGAGCTCGACTGGGAGATGGGCGAGGAGCCGCGGATCGGCGACCACCGCTGGTGGATCTCCGACCTGGCGCCGTTCGAAGCCGACTATCCGGAGTGGAGCCCGCGCTACGACGTCGAGGCGATCCTGCGCGAGATGTACGAGCAGAACGTCGAGCGCTGGACGGCGACGCCGGCGTGAAGCTCTCGGTCGTCATCCCGGCCCAGAACGAGGAGGGCTCGGTCGGCAAGACGGTCGAAGGCGTGGTGCGGGTGCTGGAGCGGGAGGGCGTCGAGTACGAGGTGGTCGTCGTGGACGACGGCAGCGAGGACTCCACTGCGGCGGTGGTGGAGGGGATCGGGGCGGCCAACCCCCGCGTCCGCTGTCACCGCTCCCACTACGAAAAGGGCTTCGGGATGGCGATCCGGGCCGGGCTCGACGTCTTCGAAGGCGACGCGGTGGTGATCACGATGGCCGACGCCTCCGACGACCCGGAGGACCTGGTCGCCTACCACCGGCTGCTGGAGGAGGGCTGGGACTGCGCCTTCGGCTCCCGCTTCATGGCTGGGGCGAAAATCCACGACTACCCGTGGCTGAAGCTGGTCATCAACCGCCTCGCCAACCAGTTCATCCGCATCCTCTTCCGGCACCGCTACAACGACACCACCAACGCCTTCAAGGGCTACCGGCGCGAGGTGGTCGAAACGATTCAGCCGCTGCTCTCCAAACACTTCAACCTCACCGTGGAGATGCCGCTCAAGGCAATCGTCCGCGGCCACTCCTACGCCGTCATCCCCACCTCCTGGACCAACCGCACCACCGGCCAGGCGAAGCTGGCGATGAAAGAGATGGGCAGCCGCTACCTCTTCATCGTCTTATACGTCTGGCTGGAGCACACGCTGAGCCGGGGCGATTACCGCGTGGGCGTGGCGAGTCGGCCGGACCGGCTGCCGAAACGCACGGCTTAATTCGTCCTTAACACGGTGAGGCACGGGCTTTCCGCGGCCCGCCATGAGGCGGCTGAGTGGACGAATTCCGCATGACAGCTAGCCCTTGGGTCGGCGAAACGTTTAAGATGCAGCGTGAGCTTTGCCGGAGTCTTTCTCGTTTACTCATAAAGCTCCTTGACAATGAGCCTTCAGCTCAGTTAGGTGATGCTCCGACACGGCCGCCGCGGGCGGCTCTTCACAGCGAGGGAGACCGATGGGCGGAAAGGCGGGGACGGACGAGCGGCTTCGCGGCGCAAAGCTATTACGAGGCTCGGGAGCGCGCGCGATCGTCGCGGCGGCGCTTGGCCTCCTGGCGCTCACGCTGGCAGCGGCGGGCGCCCCGGCCAGCGACGGGTGGCGGGCGCCGCCCCTTCCCAGCTCCGACGAAGTCGTCGCGGCGATCGACGCCGGCGACTCGGCGTCCTTTGAGACCCCGATGACGAATTCGAGCGCCGCGGAGGCCTTGCCTCACGAGAATCTGAATCGCGGTCAGGCCCTCGAGTTGCTGGAAAGCGTGTTCGCGGTGCCGTTACAGGCCCCGGTCGGGATCTACGACGACCTCGACGTCGAGCGGTTCCTCGCACCCAACGTCGCTGTCGTCCCCTCCCACGGCGGCAGCTCGGAGCTTCTGCTCTCGAGCACGCCCCTCGGCTCCGGATCCGACTCAGGAGGGCTGGAAGCGGTCGATCTCAGCCTCGAGCGCTCATCGGGTGAGGTGACGCCGGCCAATCCACTCGTCGAGGTCGGCATTCCGCAGGCACTCGGCGAAGGCATCGAGCTGCCCGGTCCCGGCGTGACGATCCGGCTCATGGGCGCGCCGGAGAGCCGGAGCACCTCGATAGGCGATCCGACCCTCGCCTTCCTGCCCAACGTGGGGCCGAACACCGATTTGGCGATCGTCCCCACTCCTACGGGGGTGGAGGCCTTCACCCAGATCCGCAGCGCGGCTTCGCCGCATACGCAGACCTTCGAGCTCGATCTCCCAGCCGGCGCCGAGCTGCGGGCCTCTCCAGACGGCGGCGCGGTCGTCGAAAAGGAAGGGAGGGCGCTGGTCGGGATCTCCCCGCCGACGGCGATGGACGCGACCGGAACGTCCCTCCCGGTCAGTCTCCAAATCCAGGGCAACCGTATGACCCTGACCACCTCGTTCGACGAGACGACGCCCTTGCCGATCCTCGTCGACCCGTTGGTACAGAGCTACGAATGGATGTCGAAAAACACGACCGCGGGGATTCCGATCACCACGAGGGCGGAAGGTTGGAGCTCGGAATTCGTGGAGGGCGACAACCAACTGCCGTTCGGCGTGAGGCTCGAGAACCGAGCCTACGGATCCTTGAGCCCGGTTCCGACGGGAACCCCCGGCCTCTTCCTCCAGTCCTCCCGCAACGGGTCAGGGGCCATGACGACGGGCGATCGCGGCAGCTTTATGTACACGGTCCCTCGCTACTTCACCGACTACGAAAATCTCGGCACCCCGCCGACCAGCTTCATCTCGCAGATGACTCTCTCGGGCCTCGACTGGAACGCGTTCAGCAGCCGGCTCAGCCCGTATCTCTTCGCGGGCATCTGGGACCCGATCAAACCCGGCTGGGTCAGCTATTACTCACACGAGGGCCTCTCCGGGCACGGCGTCCACGACATGAGCTGGCAGTACCGGTTTCCGGCGACGGCCAACGTGAACACGAACGTCAAGGTCGGCTACGTCAGCATCCAGGCGACCGAAACCGGTACTCAGCAGAACACCGAGGCCTACGTCGGAACGGCTTCAGTCCAGCTTGCGGACAACGGATCGCCTGGATTCGGAGCAGTGTCGGGGCCTTCGGGCTGGCTGCACGCATCGGCTCCCCCGATCGTGTTCACGGCCAGCGACACCGGGCTCGGTGTCCAGGCGCTGGTAGCCGGCGACGAATTGTCCGGGGGCCTGCACCACGAGTGGAAAACTTCGCAGGGCTGCGTGGGGGTCGCCGGATCGCCGTGCCCCCGCACCTGGAATTCCACTGACACCGCACAGCCCAGCGTCAAATACGACCCGGGCACGATGCCGCAGGGCGTCAGCAACCTGAAGCTGGCGGCCCAGGATCCGGTTCAAAACCAGGCGACCGCTTCGATCCCTCTCAAGATCGACCACACCCCACCGGTGCTGGACCTCTCAGGCACGCTCACCGAACAGGGAAGCACCGGCACGCTCCGGCCCGAATACAGCCTCAACGTCAAAGCTTCCGACGGGGACGTCGCTGCTCCGGAAGCTCTCGCCCCGGTCGGGCCCGCCGGCACCGGGGAAGCGGTACCTCAGCGGCCGCTGGGGGTCGCCGCGGATGGAAAAGGAAAGCTCTACGTCGTAGATCGGGAAAACAACCGTGTCATTCGCTTCACGGAAGACGGCCGCTACCTCGGGCAGTTCGGATCGACCGGAACCGGCGACGGTCAGTTCATGGACCCTCGAGGCATCGCGGTCACGGCCGGCGGGGATGTCTGGGTCTCCGACTCCGCCACGGGCCGGATCCAAAAGTTCAGTCCGACCGGTCAGTTCCTAGGCACGTTCGGGACGAAAGGCGACCCCGACAACAACACGGGTCTCAAGTTCAGGGAAGTCTACGGGCTCGCCACGGGTCCAAACGGGGCGCTGTGGGTCGTCGACGCCGGCGGTCGACGGGTTACGCTCTTCGAAGAAACCTCTGGAGGAGTCAAATTCAAGAGGTACGCCTACAACGGCACGCCGGCGAGCGGCCAGCCTGCCCTTGGCACTCCGATAGGAATCGCCACCGACCCGGCTGGCAACGCCTGGGTGGTCGATTCCGCCTATCACCGCGTCCAGGCATTCAGCGCCGCCGGCAGCTACTTGACCAGCTTCGGGTCGGAAGGAACGGGGAACGGACAGCTCAGGTCGCCGGTGGGGGTGGCGGTCGCGCCCTCCGGGCACCTGCTCGTGACCGACGCCGGCAACAATCGTGTGCAGGTCTTCATGCCCACCGGGTCCTACTTGAGGCAGTTCGGGACCACGGGTGGAGAACTCGGTCAGCTCTCCGAACCGCGGGGAATAGCGATCGGGGCCGGCAACAGAGTCTTCGTCGCCGATGCCGGAAACCGTAGGACCGCAAGGTGGGCCCACGGCGACCTCGACCGTCAGGCAGGCACCGTAAGCAGCACGATCAAGGTCGATGGCAAAATCGTCGATTCCTCGAGCCCGGGCTGCACGACCCAGGCATGTGCGATCGGGCGCAGCTGGACTTACAAATCCAGTGCCTTCGCGACGGGACAACACACCGTCGAGGTCACGGCCACGGATGCGGTCGGGCTGACGAGGACTCGATCGTTCGCGATCGACAGCGTCAACGACACGACCCCGCCGCAGCTGAACCTCAATGGTTCGCTCTTCACGGCACCGGAAGGCTGGGTGGAACAAAAGAGCTACGGGTACCAGCCCGTAGCCCAGGACGCGGCGGGCTACGGCGTCGTTTACATCGCCCTGAAGATCGACGACAAAGTGGTAGTGAGCAGCAACCAGGCCTGTCCCAACGGCGGCTGCACCGGTTTGCT
Organism: Solirubrobacterales bacterium; assembly: GCA_036399875.1. Classification (GTDB taxonomy): domain Bacteria; phylum Actinomycetota; class Thermoleophilia; order Solirubrobacterales; family 70-9; genus VRUE01. Next base: position 5,357 of record DASWMG010000245.1, on the reverse strand, counting down.
CTGGAACGCGCTCGACGTAGCGCAGTACGAGGGCGGCGCTCACCCCGCTGAACTGGTCGCCCTCGACGCTGCCGGCAACGTCGCCAGACACACCTGGACGATGAACGTCGATCCGAAAGGCGCCGTCTCCGCCACGGAGGCGACGGCGACGCTCGAGGCGCTCGACGCAACCAGTCCCGCGAACGCGGTGGGCGAGGCGCGCGAAGAAACGTCGATCTACGGCACGGTCCCCGGGTTGGCGGTGCGGGAAGCGGCTGATGGCTTTGCCGTCGTCGGCAGCGCGGCCCCCACCACGATTGCCGCCGATTCCTCCCAGGGCGTGACCGTCGAAACCCTTCCCGACGGTGCTCTGGCGGACCCCTGCGGCGAGGAGTCGAGCAGCCCCGAGGAAGAAGCCCAGCAGTACCTCGACCCCGAAGAGGGGCCGGTCAGGCCGTCATGCGAAATCCCCGCCGCGCAGGACGAGGAATTCCAGCTCGAGCCGGTCGAGGTCACGCCGCTGCAATCGGCCGCCGGCACCACCTCCCTTGCCGGGGACGACGCCGCCGTCGCCGCGAATACCGGCACCCACGTCGACACCGTCACGCGGCCTCTTTACGAAGGTGCCCTCACCTTCGAGGCGATCCGCGACGCGGCGGCCCCGCAGTCGTTCTCGTGGCGGGTCGACCTGGACCCAGACCAGGAACTCAAACTCCTCGACAGCGAACACGCGGCCGTCTACTACGAAGGGGGACATCCGGCCTTCGGCATCGCCGCGACCCCGGCTCACGACGCCGTGGGAGCCGCCGTTCCGACCTCCCTGGAAGTGAGCGGCGGGAACGTACTGACGCTGAACGTGCAACACCGCTCGGCCGCGTTCGTCTACCCCGTGCTCGGCGGCGTCGGCTGGCAGGGCGGGTTCGTCACGACGACGATCGAGGGTCCGAAAGACGAGCAGGAACTTCGCGAAGAGCGGGAACGCATCGAGCGCGAAGAACGTGAAGCGCGGGAAGCGGAATCCGGGGGCGGCGAAGTGACCTCGGTTCTCCTAACCGACCGGTACGGGGTGATTCGCGTCAAGGCCGAGGGTCCGCCGGTGGCCGTCGCGAGCGCCAGCGGCCCCGACGCGGGCTGGGCCTGGATGACGCATGCGAAGAAGTTCAATTTCCGCGAGTGCTACTACGAGAGCTCCGACGTGCCCACTCCCGAACTGCGGATCCAGCTCATGCACGAGGCCGAGCATGAGTGTGTGAACAACGTCGGCTGGCGGCGCCTCGATGCGAAGCTGTCCGTCCACGGTTGGTTCAGGACCAACCGCGCGATCGAACGCGTGTGGATCGCCAGCGGCAACCTCCACTGCGACAAGTGGGGCCATTCCGTACCGGCGTTGGTCGACTGCGAGAAGCGACCGGACCAGGCGGTCAAACGACCGAATGCGATCGAGCTGTACGGCGACTATCGCTTTTGGCCAGGCGACGGTCCGGCATATCTACAGCCGATCGGAGGGCCGGGCATCTCAGCCTGTACGACGGTGCGCGGTGCAATCGAATACGGCTCGGGAACGAACGCGCGGGAAGCGGTCGTATCTCCGGCCAGGCAGGGCGATCCGTGTGATTGGCCATGAGCGGATGGCGCCTTTCCGACCTATACTGCTAAGTCAACTGATCGCTAAGGAAAATCAATGCATACCTCGTCGAGAGGCGCCTCTTTGGGGAGCCGCCGGACCACCGTCGCCCTGTTGCTCGTAGCAGGCCTTCTACTGCTCTTGTCGATGTCGCAGGGCGGATCGGGGCCGGTCGACGCTTCTGCCGATGGCAGTTCATCTGCCGCGCGTCCGTTCCCCCTATGGAAGATGGTCCCGTCGGAGTCCTTCGCGACCCTGGGCAGGGGAAAGGAGCGGAATGCCCGTTGGGGCGCCTATGTGTATAGAGACCGCCCCCCCGCGGGCGGCCAGCGGCCGTGCTTGCTGGTGACCACGGCTTACGAAGGCGCGCCGTTTCAGCATGGGCGAAGCTCGGTGGATCCCGGGCTCCCCGAGTGCGGCGCCCCAGCCCCGCCCGGCAAGGTCGTCAACGCGAATTCCGGGGTGAGCGTTCAGTGGAGCATTGGCGGTCCGACCTTCAGGATGGAGGCGCAGGCGATGATGTTCTCCCTGGACGTTTCATCCGTGCGCCTGGAGTTGGCCGACGGATCTACGCTGACCAGGAAGACGAAACGGCTGTCCTCCGACCAATCGGCGAAGGCTCGAGTGAGGCCGTTCCGGTACCTCGCCTTCGCCACCTCTCCGGGCATCTGCATCGAGACCATCGTCGCGCTCGACCGGCAAGGCGTGGAGCTCGCGAGCTTCGCGCCGAGCTCGTGCGAAGACGCCGTCTCGCGTTAGGGGGCAGGGGCACCCGTTCAGCGGCTACGCGGCCGGTTCGGCCGCCGCAATCGCGGCCGGCGCCACGCCCAGGCGAAGTGCGATGCGGCCCGGGGCAGACCGCGCACGATGTTCGGGTTGCCGTAGGGGTCCGGCTCGGCGAAGGCGCCCCAGCGGTCGACGAGGCGGTAGAACTCCCATTCCTCCACCTTGGCGGCGCGGCTGGAGGACTCGAAATGGAAGAGGACGGTGTCGGGGTCGTAGACGACGCGGCGGCCGCCGGCACACGCCTTCAGGCAGTAGTCGACGTCGTTGAAGTTGACCGGGAAGCGGCTGGTCAGGCCGCCCAACTCCTCGAAGACGTTGCGGCGGGTCATCAGGCAGGCGCCGGTCACCGCCAGGCAGTTGCGCGCGATCAGGACCGAGTTCATGTAGCCGCGGAAGTCGCCCGCGAAGCCGTGGTAGAGGTGCCCCGGCAGGCCGTGGTCGAAGTTGAGCCCGACGTGCTGCAGGCGGCCGTCGCCCCAGAGCAGCTTCGCCCCTACCGCGCCGACGCCCTCGCGCCGCGAGTACATCACCAGCCGCTCCAGCCACTCGGGCGTCGTCACCTCGATGTCGTCGTTGAGCAGAAGCAGGTGCTCGCCGTCGCTCTCGATCGCCCCCAGGTTCACCTTGCGCGAGAAGTCGAACTCGCCCTCGAACCAGACGACGCGCAAGCGCTCGCCGGCGATCTCGCGCAGCTGCTCGAGCACCGCCTCGTCGATTCCCTCGTCGGCGACCACGACGATCTCGTAGTTGCCGTAGGTCGAGCGCTCGACGATGCTGCGCACGCAGTGCACCACCAGCACGGTGGGCTCGAAGCGCACGTCGCGCGTCTGCCCGGCGGTTGGGATGACGATGCTCACCTTCGGTTCGTCCTCCAGCCGCGGCCGCAGGTGCAGCACGCCCGGGTCGCCGGCGTCCTGTTCGACCTCGGCTCCCATCCCGATCCGGTCGCAGTGCGCCTGCACCGCTCGCGCCCCCGCTTCGAACGCCCACGGCTTCGCCTCGGCCGCCGCCGCCGCCGACGTCTCGAGGACGCGCCAGTGGTAGAGCACCCGCGGCACGTGGACGACGCGGCGCGCCCGCTCGGTCACCCGCAGCACCAGATCCCAGTCCTGGGACCCCTGGAACTCCTCGTCGAAGCCGCCGACCTCCTCGACCAGCGAGCGCCGCAGCACGCTGAGGTGACAGGTGTACATCTGGCAGCGCATCCGCTCCGGCGACCAGTCGGGCTTGAAGAAGGGTGCGAAGTGGTGGCCGCGCAGGTCGATCTTGTCCTCGTCGGTGTAGACGTAGTCGGCCTCCGGCTCGGCGCCGAGCGCGTTCGCGACGAGCGCCAGCGCGTCGGGGTGGAGCTCGTCGTCGTGGTCGAGCAGGGCGACGAACTCGCCGCGCGCCAGCGCCAGCGCGTCGTTCGATGCGGCGACGATGCCGCCGTTCTCCTCCCGGTGGACGACGCGGACGCGGGGATCGGCGGCAGCCGCCGCGGCGAGGATCTGGCGCACGTGCGGCTGCCGCGAGCCGTCGTCCACCAGACACAGCTCCCAGGCGTCGAAGCTCTGCCGCCGCACCGAGCGCATCATCTTGCGCAGGACCGGGGCCGGCGTCTCGTGGACAGGGGTGAGGATCGAGAAGCGGGGAGAAGACACGGCGTGGGCTAGCTCGGCTGGCCGCGCATGACGCGGGCCGCGGCGCCCATCAGCCGGCCCAGGCGGGGCAGCCGCTTCGCGACTTTGCCGCCCAGCCCGGCCAGGTGCCGCGAGCGCTCGTCGAGCTCGGCGAGGCGCCCCTTGGCGGCGCCGAGTTCGGCGTCCTTGACGATCAGGAGATCGCGCAGCCGCAGGATCTCCTCCTGCTGGCGGGCGAGCTCGGCTCGCAACTCCTGCTCCGACATGCGGGGCAGTCTAGCCGCGGTTTGCCCGCAGACCCCCGTCTTGGGACCGTGCGAAGCTACCCGCCCGCATGAGCTCCGACCTCGAGCTGCTCTGGCTGCTCGCCGCGCACCTTGCCCTGACGGCGCTGCCGGCGGCGCTCGCCGTCTTCGTCGCCGCCCGCCGTGGCGTGCGCGACGTGGCGCTGCTGCTCTGCATCGCCCTCGCCGCCTCCGGCACCAGCGCGATGCTCGCCTTCTGGGCGTTCTGGATCGACCCGCTCGCCGGCCAGGCGGCCGCCTTCGTGCTCGTGCTCGGCTCGGTGCAGGGGATCGTTCTCTGCCGGGCCGACCGCCTCGATCGCGAGTTGCTGCGCGAGCTGGCGGTTCCGGCGGCGCTTTGGGCGCTGGCCAGCGTCTTCGTCGCCTACCTCGGCTTCCTCTACGGAGGGTCGGGGGACCCGCTGACGCTGGCGGCGACGCGCTTCTCGCACCCGCTGCCCGCCGACAACCAGATCCCCGCCTACTTCGCCGACTGGTTCTACGAGCACGGCCACAGCCCCGCGCCGCCGCCGTTCGCCGACTGGCTCTCCAGCGACCGGCCGCCGCTCCAGATCGGCTACGCGCTCGGGCAGCGGCCCTTCGGCTGGGACGAGAGCGCGCTCCACTACCAGGTGATCGGCGTCGTCGTGCAGCAGTTGTGGATCGTTGGCATGTGGGCCCTGCTGGTCGCCGCCCGCATTCCGCCGCTGGCCCGCGGGCTGGCGATCGTCGCGGCCCTGGTCAGCGACGTCGCGATCGTGCACGGCTTCTTCGTCTGGCCGAAGCTGATCGCGGCAGCCTTCGTGCTGGCCGCGCTGGCGATGGTGGTCTCGGAGAGATGGCCGCGGACGCGCCGCGAGCCCTGGGCCGCGGCGCTCTTCGCGGCGCTCTGCGCCCTCGCGATGCTCGCCCACGGCGCCAGCGCTTTCGCGCTGATCCCGCTGCTCGGCCTCGCTGCCCTGCGCGGGCTGCCGAGCTGGCGCTGGCTTGGCGTCGCGGCGCTGGTCGGGCTCGCCCTGCTCGGGCCTTGGACCGCCTACCAGCGCCTCGTCGACCCGCCCG
>DASWMG010000244.1:0-3164 GCA_036399875.1 Solirubrobacterales bacterium | reverse complement strand
ACTTCGACCTCGGCTCCCCCTACGCATACCTGGCGGCGGAGCGGATAAGCGGCCTCTTCGCCGAGGCGGAGCTGGAGCAGCCCGAGTGGCAGCCGATCCTGCTCGGCGGCCTCTTCCAGCGCTTCGGCCGCGACTCGTGGGCGAACGGGCCGGGCCGGGCGGATGGGATCGCCGAGGTCGAGCGCCGCGCCGCCGCCTACGGGCTGCCGCCGCTGGTTTGGCCCGAGCCGTGGCCCGGCAACACGCTGACCGCGATGCGCGCCGCGACCTTCGCCAAGCAGACCGGCCGCACCGTCTCCTTTGCCCTCGCCGGCTTTCGCCAGGCGTTCGCCGCGGGGCGCGACCTGACCGAACCCGACAACGTGCTCGTCGCGGCGGCCGCCTGCGAGCTGCACCCCAACGCGGTCGAAAAGGCGGTCGGGACCGCGGCGGTGAAGGGCGCACTGCGCGAGGCGACCGAGCGCGCCGCCGCGCAGGGCGTCGTCGGAGTCCCCTCCGTCGTCGTCGGCGAAGAGGTCTTCTGGGGCGACGACCGGCTGGAGGAGGCGGTCGCCGCCGCGAGCTAAGGTCAAGTCGTGGCCGACCTCCCCGACGCCAGCGCCTGTTACGAGCTGCTCGCGCGAATGACGTTGATCCGGCGCTTCGAGGAGGAGGCCGGCCGCCAGTACCAGCGAGCCAAAGCCGGCGGCTTCCTGCACCTGGCTATCGGCGAGGAGGCGACGATCGTCGGCACGACCTCGGTGATGCGCGACGAGGACTACCTGATCGGCACCTATCGCACGCACGGGCACGCGATCGCCCGCGGCACCGAGCCGAAGCGGGTGATGGCGGAGCTGTTCGGCCGCGTCGACGGCACCAGCGGGGGACGCGGCGGCTCGATGCACATCTTCGACGCCGAGCGACGCTTCATGGGCGGCTACGGCATCGTCGGCGGAAACCTGCCGATCGCGGCCGGCCTGGCGCTGGCCTCCGACTACCGCTCCGAAGACAGCGTTACCGTCTGCATGTTCGGCGACGGCGCCTCCAACGCCGGCAACTTCGGCGAGACGATGAACCTGGCCGCGCTCTGGAGCCTGCCGGTCCTCTTCCTGGTCGAGAACAACATGTACGGGATGGGGACGTCGGTCGAGCGGCACTCGGCGCAGACCGACCTCTCCGCGAAGGCGGAGGGCTACGGCGTGCCGGGCGAGCGGGTGGACGGCATGGACGTGATCGCGGTGCGGGAGGCGGTCGCCGAGGGAATCCGGATGGCGCGGGAGGAGCGCCGGCCGACCCTGCTCGAGGCGTTCACCTACCGCTTCCGCGGGCACTCGGCGGCCGACCCCGAGGTCTACCGCGAGCGCGACGAGGTCGAGGAGTGGCAACAGAAAGACCCGATCGAGACGTTCGCACGGCGCTGCGTCGAGGCCGGCGTGCTGGGCGAGCGCGAGGTCTCCGAGACGCGCGAGAAGGCCGAGGCGACGGTGCGCGAGGCGGTCGAGTTCGCCGAGGCCTCGCCGGAGCCGCCGCTCGACACGCTCTACGAGAAGCTCTACGTGATCGACGGCGCCGGCTGGTACGCGGTGGACGAGCGCAGCCCGGAGCCGCACCGCGGCGAGCGCGAGGGGTCGATGCCCGAGACGGCGCGCGAGCTGGCCGAGGCGGGAGCCGCCTACGCCGGGCAGCCCGACGGGCCGCGGCCGAATCCGGCGAAGGACGGCGACGCCGAGCTGGGCGCGCAGTCCGGGGTCGAGCCGGAACCGGAGACGGACGAGGCCGACGAGGGTGTCGGCGAGCCGCGAGGGGGCGACTGATGGCGACGCTGCGGATGCGCGAGGCGCTGCGCGACGCGATGGCCGAGGAGATGCGGCGCGACGAGGCGGTCTTCGTGATGGGCGAGGACGTCGGGGTCTTCCAGGGGGCGTTCAAGGTGACCGAAGGGCTCCTCGACGAGTTCGGCGAGCGGCGGGTGCGCGACACGCCGATCTCGGAGAACACGATCGTCGGGGCGGGGGTCGGCGCGGCGATGGCGGGGCTGCGGCCGATCGTCGAGCTGATGACGGTCAACTTCTCGCTGCTGGCGCTCGACCAGATCGTCAATCACGCCGCCGCGATCCCCTACATGTTCAACGGCCAGGCGCGGGTGCCGATGGTCATCCGCATGCCGGGCGGCGGCGGGCACCAGCTCGGCCCGACGCACTCGCACAGCTTCGAGGCGCTCTACCTGCAGGTGCCGGGCCTGCTGGTCGCCTGCCCCTCGACGCCGGCCGACGGCAAGGCGCTGCTGAAGGCGGCGATCCGCGACGACAATCCAGTCGTGTTCATCGAGCACGAGGGCCTCTACGGCGTGCGCGGCGAGGTGGCGGAGGGCGAGGACGGCGAGGGCGAGGACGGGAACGGAGCCGGCGACGGCGCGGTGCTGCGCTTCGGCGAGGCGGCGGTGCGGCGCGAGGGCGGCGACGTGACGATCGTCGGCGCGCTGAAGATGGCGCACGTGGCCGGGGACGCGGCGCGGGTCCTGGCCAACGAGCACGGCGTCGAGGCCGAGGTGATCGACCCCCGCACCCTGCGCCCGCTCGACCTCGACACGATCCTCGAGTCGGTGCGCAAGACGAACCGGGCGGTGATCGTCGAGGAGGGCTGGCCGCACGGCGGCGTCGGCGCCAACCTGGCGGCGCTGATAACCGAGCAGGCCTTCGACCACCTCGACGCGCCGGTGCAGCGGGTGACCGGCGCCGACGTTCACATGCCGTACTCGAAACGGCTCGAGCAGGCGGCGATCCCGCACGAGGAGCACGTCGTCAAGGCGGCGCTGGCCGCGCTGGAGGGGAGCATCTGATGGCCGAGGTCGTGATGCCACGGCTTTCGGACTCGATGGAGGAGGGGACGGTGTTGCAGTGGCTGAAGGGGGTCGGCGACGAGGTCGCGGTCGGCGAGGCGCTGGTGGAAATCGAAACCGACAAGGCGAACATGGCCTATGAATCCGACGTGGCGGGGACGCTGAGCGAAATCTTGGTGGGCGAGGGTGAGACGGTGGCGATCGGGACGGTTATCGCGAAGGTGGGTGAGGACGGTGCTGAGGCACAGGAGGGCGAGGGATCAAGCGCTCGGCCCGCGGGTCCTGTCGCCGCAGGGGACCCACCACCCCCTCCGGTCGCTAAAGCGTCCTCGGGGGTGGTCCCCCC
>DASWMG010000243.1:0-3531 GCA_036399875.1 Solirubrobacterales bacterium | reverse complement strand
CGTTCTTGATCCACAGCTCCGCGTCGAGGCCGAGCCGCTCGGCGAGCCGGTCGGCCTTGACGAGCGGCGTCAGCCCCGGCTCCAGCGGATCGCCGGGACGGCCCGTGAACGGCAGGAAGTCGCCGTAGCGCCAGATCCCCTGCGAGCCGGCCTGGATGCGCCGCTTCGCCTCGGCGGCGTCAAGGCCCGAGTGGTCGTAGGCGACCTCGAGCGGGCCGAAGCAGTTGTCGCAGGCGAAGCGCGCGCCCAGTTCGTACGCCGCCCCGCACTCCTTGCACTTCAAGCTCTCGATTGACATCCGATCCGATCCTTCTTTCTCTACCTCGAAAAAAACCTCCGCCTGTGGGGCAGAGGTCCGGTCGGACGCCTTCCCCACATCTTCCAGGTCCTTGATCGACCTGCTGGACTTGGCACCTCCCCTCGGACTTGCGGTCCGAGGTGGTTGCCGGGGCTTCACTGGGCCAGTCCCTCCACCCCTCATGATGTGGCGCTTATGTGTGGGGGGAAGAGTACCATCGCCAGCCATGCCAGCAGATGAGATCGTGAGCGCCAGCGATGCCGAACCTTCCGAAGCCAAGGCTGCGGCGGGGTACCCGGCGCGGCGAGCTCCTCTCCGCGGCGCCCCAGCCTGAGCCGCGCGGTCCCCGCGTCGAGCAGATCGACTCCTCCGGACTGCGCTGGGTCAACATCGAGCGGCCGGGCGGCCTGGAGCGCGAGTGGCTCGAAGACAACTTCGAGTTCCACGCGCTCGACCTCGAGGACGTGCTCTCGCGCAACCAGCGACCGAAGATCGACGTCTACGACGACTACCTCTTCATCGTCCTCCACTTCCCCGTCTTCGACCCCGCGGCCGGACGGCTAGGCACCGGCGAGCTCGACCTCTTCGTCGGTCCGGGCTATGTGGTGACGATTCCCAACCAGCCGCTGCAGCCGGTCGCCTACCTGTTCGAGCGCTGCCGCGCCAAGGAGGAGCTGCGCGAGCAGATCTTCTCGCGCGGCTCCGGATATCTGCTCTACCGCCTCGTCGACGACAGCTTCGACTACTGCTTCCCGATGCTGCGCAAGATCGGCAACAAGCTCGACGCGCTCGAGGACGACATCTTCGAGGGGCGCTCCGAGGAGGTCGTGCGCGACATCTCCAACGTCAAGCAGGAGATCATCAACTTCCGCAAGGTGATCCGGCCGCAGCGGCCGGTGCTGCGCGACCTGGAGCGGGTCAAACAGCGCTACCTGGCGACCGACCTCGACCTGGAGATCTACTTCGACGACATCGTCGACGCGCACGAGCGGATCTGGGACATGCTGGAGAACTACAAGGAGGTCGTCGGGGCGCTGGCCGAGACCAACGAGTCGGTGATCTCGCACCGGGTCAACGACATTCTGCGGGTGCTGACCTCGATCAGCGTCATCGTCCTGCCGCTGACCCTGATCGCCAGCATCTGGGGCGCCAACGTGCACGTCCCCGGCGAGGGCGACGCGACCGCCTTCTGGATCCTGCTCGGCGCGATGGTGGCGATGCTGGTCGGGATGGTCGCCTACTTCCGCAATCGCGGCTGGCTGTAGCCTGCCGCTCCTGTGGCAAACCACCGCATCTGGGCGCCCTGGCGCCTCGCCTACGTGAAGGACGCGTCCAAGGACATCGAGGAGGAGTGCATCTTCTGCGCCAAGCCGGCGGCGGGCGACGACGAGGCCAACCTGATCGTCCACCGCGGCGAGCGCTGCTTCGTGATCCTCAACCTCTTCCCCTATACGAACGGGCACCTGATGGTGGCGCCGTTCGAGCACGTCGGCCGCATCCAGGACCTGCCCAGCGAGACGACGGCGGAGATGATGGGGCTGGCCCAGGCGGCGATGAGCCGGCTCGAGGACGTCTACTCGCCGCACGGCTTCAACGTCGGCTTCAACCAGGGCCGCGTCGCCGGAGCCGGGGTCGAGCACCACATCCACCTCCACGTCGTCCCGCGCTGGGGTGGCGACACCAACTTCATGCCGGTGATCGCCGACACCAAGGTGATGCCGCAGACGCTGGAGCAGAGCTACGAGGCGCTCAAGGAGGCATTTTGAGGATCAAAGAGCACCCGCCCGCGGCGGACGCGGCAGCGGAGCACGCGGGCGGAATCTGATGTCGATCTTCAAGGCCTACGACATCCGCGGCCTCTACGGCTCAGAGATGGACGAGACGACGGCGCGGGCGATCGGCCGCGCCTTCGCCCGCGTGCTGGGCCGCCTGCGCGGCAAGGAGCCGAGCGAGCTGCGGATCGGCCTCGGCCGCGACATGCGGCTCACCGCCCCGGCGATGGCGGCCGAGCTGCGCGCCGGTCTGATCGACGAGGGCGCGGCGGTGGTCGACGCCGGCATGGTCGCGACCGAGATGCTCTACCACCTGGTCGGCTCGCGCGGGCTCGACGGCGGCGCGATGTGCACCGCCTCGCACAATCCGAAGGCCTACACCGGCGTCAAGCTGATCCGCGAGGGCGCCCTGGCGCTCTCCGGCGACGCCGGGATCGGCGACGTGCGGCGCGAGATCGAGGCCGGACTCGGGGAGGCGCCCGGCGGCGGCTCCTTCGAGGAGGTCGACGTCTGGGACGAGTACCGCGAGCACGCCCTCTCCTTCATCGACCCCGGCAAGGTGCGACCGCTGAAGGTCGTCGTGGACGGCGGCAACGGAATGGCGGGGCCCATGGTCGGACCGATCCTGCAGCAACTCGGCCTCGACCTGGAGGAGATGTACTTCGAACCGAACGGCGAGTTTCCCGACCACGAGCCGAATCCGCTGCTCGAGGAGAACCGGCGGATGATCATCGAGCGGGTGCGGGCGAGCGGCGCCGACCTCGGCATCGCCTGGGACGGCGACGCCGACCGCTGCTTCTTCATCGACGGCGAGGGCGTCTTCTGCGACGGCGACTTCGTCTGCGCGCTGCTGGCGCGGGCGGCGCTGGCGAAGGAGCCTGGTGCGACGATCCTCTACGACCCCCGCTCCAGCCGCGCCGTCCCCGACCTGGTCGCCGCCGAGGGCGGCCGCTCGGACCTCTCCCGGGTCGGCCACGCCTTCTTCAAGCAACGGATGCGCGAGGAGAGCGCTGTCTTCGGCGGCGAGGTCTCGGGTCACTACTACTTCCGCGACTTCTGGTGCGCCGATTCGGGGACGATCCCGGCGCTGCTGGTGCTGGAGCTGCTCTCGGTCGACGGCCGCTCGCTGGCCGAACTGATGGCCGAGTTCCGCTCGCGGTACTTCATCTCCGGCGAGATCAACTCGGAGGTCGCCGACCAGGCGGCGAAGATGGAGGAGATCGCGGCGCTCCACTCCGAGGCGGAGATCGGTCGCCTCGACGGGATCTCGGTCGACTACCCCGACTGGCACTTCAACGTGCGCCCCTCGAACACCGAGCCGCTGCTGCGCCTCAACCTCGAGTCGCTGGTCTCGCGCGAGGACATGGAAGCGAAACGGGACGAGATCTTGGGGTTAATCCGGGCGTGACGCTCACCCCGGAGCGGGCGCTCGAGCGCGCCGCCGAAGCAGGTATCCACCGC
>DASWMG010000242.1:0-3894 GCA_036399875.1 Solirubrobacterales bacterium | reverse complement strand
GGAGGGCTTCCGCCCGTTCTCGGAGGCGCTGACGCGCCCGGGCGTCTCGCTGATCGCCGAGCACAAGCGGCGCTCGCCGTCGGCCGGCGTGATCCGGGAGGGCACGGCCGTGACCGACGTCGTGCTCGCCTACGAGCGCGGCGGTGCCGCCGCGTTGTCGATCCTGACCGAGCCGTTCCACTTCGCCGGCTCGCTCGACGACCTGGTGGCCGCACGCGCGGCGACGCACCTGCCGGTGCTGCGCAAGGACTTCATCGTCGACCCCTACCAGCTCTACGAGGCGGCGGTGAACGGCGCCGACGCGGTGCTGCTGATCGTCGCCGCGCTCGGCGACGAGGACCTGCGCTCGCTCTACCGGGAGGCGCGGGCGATCGACCTCGACTGCCTGGTCGAGGTCCACGACGCCGAGGAGCTGGAGCGGGCGCTGCGGATCGACGCCGACGTGATCGGCATCAACAACCGCAACCTCGACCAGGGAGTGGTCGAGGTGGCGACGACCTTCGAGCTGATGCCCGACGTTCCGGCGGGCAAGACGGTGGTCGCCGAGAGCGGCTTCTCGACCCGGGCCGAGATGGACGAGCTGGAGCGTGTCGGCGTCGACGCGGTGCTGATCGGCGAGGCGCTGATGAGCGCCGCCGACCCCGAGGCGCTGGCGCGCGAGCTGACCGGCGCCGACGGCGAGACCCGCGAGCACAACCTCCCCTAGCGCAGCGGTCGAGATTTTTAGGCTGGCTTAGGACAGGGCCGGCATCATTCCCCGCCTTGAAGCGCGTCCTCCAGAGCTCCCTCCTCTCCGCGGTCCTCGGCGGCGCGATCGTCGGCGCCGTCTTTACGCTGGCGATCGCCGCCGGCTGGATCGAGGGCGAGGACGGCGCCTCGACCACGGTCACCGCCCCCGTGGCCGCGCCGATTTCCGTTCGCGACGACGGCGAGGACGTCAACCTGGTCAACGAGATCTACCGCCGTGCCGGCGACGGCATCGCCTTCATCAAATCCGAGCTCGGCTCAGAAGCCGCCCCCGGCCTGAGCCCGTTCGGCGAACCCGAACCCGAAGGTGGAGGCGCGGCCACCGGCTCCGGCTTCCTGATCGACCGCGACGGCCACGTCATCACCAACGCGCACGTGGTCGAGGGAGCCAAACGAGTCGAGGTGACGCTGGGGTCCTCGGATGAGACCTACGACGCGGAGATCGTCGGCAGCGATCCCGCCACCGACGTTGCGCTGCTCGAGATCGACGCGCCCGCCGACCAGCTCCACCCGCTCGCGCTCGGCGACTCCTCACACGTCGCGGTCGGCGAGCCGGTGGTGGCGATCGGCAACCCGTTCGGGCTCGAAAAGACCGTGACGGCAGGAATCGTCTCGGCGCTGCAGCGCCAGATCCAGGCCCCCAACGGCTTCTCGATCTCGCACGTGATCCAGACCGACGCCGCGATCAACCCGGGCAACTCGGGCGGCCCCCTGATCGACTCCTCGGGTCGCGTGATCGGCATCAACAGCCAGATCCAGACCGGTGGCGGGCAGGGCAACGTCGGCATCGGCTTCGCAGTGCCGATCAACACGGCCCGCGACGTCGTCGAGCAGCTGAAAGAGAGCGGCGAGGTCGAGCACGCCTATATCGGCATCAGCGGCGGCACGATCACGCCGGACCTCGCCGAGGCGCTGGAGCTGCCGGTCGACCGCGGCGTCCTGATCGACGAAGTGGTCGAGGGCGGCCCCGCCGACAAGGCCGGCATCGAGGGCGGCGACACGTCGGCGACGATCGAAGGCGCCAACATCCGGCTCGGCGGGGACATCGTCACGGAGATCGACGGCCGGCCGATCGAGGGGATGGAAGATGTGATCGACGCCGTCAACGAGGCCGCCCCCGGCGACGAGATGAAGCTGACGGTCCGGCGCGGTGGCGAGACCAAAGAGGTGACCGTCAAGCTCGGCGTGCGGCCCGAGTCGACCGAAGACACGCAGTCGGGCCCGGTCGGCCCGCCCTCCAGGTAGCGCCGCCCGCCCGACGACGTTTCGGAGGCGGGCCAAGCGGTCCCTTAGTCTGAGCTTATGAGGGTGAAGATTTGCGGCGTGACCAATCTGGACGACGCGGCCGAGGCCGTGCGGCTCGGCGCCTGGGCGATCGGGCTGATCCACACGCTGGAGAGCCCGCGCTCGATCGAACCGGCCGAGGCGGCGCGGATCGCGGCCGCCTTCCGGCGCAAGTGCGAGGTGGTCGGGGTCTTCGTCAACCCGGAGCTGGACGAGGTCGCGATGGCGGTCGAGGACGAGGGGCTGACGATGGTGCAGCTGAACGGCGAAGAGGGCCCGTCCTTCTGCGCCGAGGTGAAGCGGCGCACCGGAGTCAAGGTCGCCAAGGCGGTCCACGTCTCCAGCATCGAGGAGATCCAGGCGGCGGAGGCGTTTCGGACCGACTTCCACCTCTTCGATCGGCGCGCCCGCGGCCTCTGGGGCGGGACCGGCGAGAGCTTCGACTGGGGCCTGCTGCGCGAGCGGCGCTCCGAGGTGCCGGCGATCGTCGCCGGCGGCCTGCGACCCGACAACGTCGCCGAGGCGATCGCGACGACGCACCCGTACGCGGTCGACGTCGCCAGCGGTGTCGAGGCCGAGCCGGGCCGCAAGGACCACGCCGCGATGCAGGCATTCTTCGATGCGGCCAAGGGCGCTAGCGTCCCCTCTCCGTGAGCGCCGTCGAGCAGAGATTCGGCCCCTACGGCGGCCGCTACGTCCCCGAGACGCTGATCGCGGCGCTCGACGAGCTGACCGCCGCGTGGGGGGAGGCCTGCGACGACGAGGCGTTCACGACCCAGCTCGAAGCGCTCCAGCGCGACTTCATCGGGCGGCCGACGCCGCTCTACCTCGCCGAGAGGCTCTCCGAGCGGGTCGGGCGGCGGGTCTACCTGAAGCGCGAGGACCTCGCCCACACCGGCTCGCACAAGATCAACAACGCGGTCGGGCAGGCGCTGCTGACGAAGCGGATGGGCAAGCCGCGCGTGATCGCCGAGACCGGCGCCGGCCAGCACGGCGTCGCGATCGCCACCGCCTGCGCGCTGCTCGACCTCGAGTGCGTCGTCTACATGGGCAGCGAGGACATCCGCCGTCAGGCGCCCAACGTCGAGCGGATGAAGCTGCTCGGAGCCGAGGTGGCGCCGGTCGAGGCTGGCGCGAGGACGCTCAAGGAGGCGGTCAGCGCCGCCATCCGCGACTGGGTCGCCAACGTCGAGACGACCCACTACGCGATCGGCTCCGCGGTTGGGCCGGCCCCCTTCCCGGCGCTGGTGCGCGACCTGCAGCGGGTGATCGGCGAAGAGGCGCGCGACCAGGCCCTCGGCTTCGAGGGCGAGCTGCCCGGCCGCGTGATCGCCTGCGTCGGCGGCGGCTCCAACTCGATCGGGATATTCACGCCCTTCGTCGGGGACGAGGCGGTCGAGCTGATCGGTGTCGAGGCGGCGGGTGAGGGGCTCGACAGTGGCCGCCACGGCGCCTCGCTGGGCGCCGGGACGACCGGCGTCCTGCACGGATCGCTCTCCTCGATCATCGCCGACGCCGAAGGGCAGATCCTCGAGGCGCACTCTGTCTCGGCCGGGCTCGACTACCCGGGCGTCGGCCCCGAGCACGCGTATCTGCGGGACACGGGCCGGGCCCAGTACGTGTCGGTCACCGACGCCCAGGCGCTGGCGGCCTTCGCGGAGCTGGCGAGGCTGGAGGGATTGATCCCGGCCTTGGAGTCATCCCACGCAATCGCCTGGCTGCTGGAGAATGGCGGAGGGGACGGCTACGACGTGCTGTGTCTGAGTGGACGAGGAGATAAGGACCTCGCCGAGGTTGTCGAGCGGACGGGGGCCGGGGGATGACCCGACGGAGCCTCCCCGCTGTTGCTCCGGAGGGTCATCC
>DASWMG010000241.1:0-4711 GCA_036399875.1 Solirubrobacterales bacterium | reverse complement strand
GGCGGCGTCGAGGAGCGGCTGATGCTCGTCCACCACCACGGCGTCAACGGCGGCCGCATGTCCCTCAGTCGCATGGTCGAGCTGCTGGCGACCAATCCGGCGAAGCTGCTCGGCCTGCACCCGCGCAAGGGGACGCTGGCGGTCGGCGCCGACGCCGACCTCGTGATCTTCGATCCCGAGCGCGAGGTGACCCTGAGCGCGGCCGGCCTGCACTCGCGCTCCGACCACACGATCTACGAGGGCGAGGTCGTGCGGGGCGCCCCCGAGAGCGTCATGGTGCGGGGCGAGCTGGTCGTCCACCGCGGCGCGCTGGTGGCGCCGGCTGGCTGGGGCGAGTTCGTTCCGCGCGAACGGGCGCGCCCGTGGTGGAACACTTCCGTGGCGAGGTGAGCAAGCGCATCCACCAACCGCCCGACGCGCTGCAGGCGCCGCGCTTCACCGGCCCGCGGACGTTCGCGCGGCTGCCGCTGGTCGAGAGCCGTGGCGACTTATCCGTCGATATCACGGATAAGTCGCCACAGCCTTTGGCCGACGTCGACTGCGCCGTGATCGGCCTGCCCTGGGACGGCGGCACCTCCTTCCGGCCGGGGGCGCGTTTCGGCCCGGAGGCGATCCGCTCGGCCTCGACGTTGCTGCGGCCCTACAACGCGGCCCAGGGGACCCAGGTCTTCGGCGCCCTCTCGGTCATCGACCACGGCGATGCGCCCACCGTCCCCGGCTACATCGAGGACACGCTGGAGCGGATCGAGCGCTTCGTGGCGCCGATCGCCGCCGCCGGTGTCGTGCCGCTGGCGATGGGCGGCGACCACTCGGTGACGCTGGCCGAGTTGCGGGCGCTGGCGGCGGCGCACGGACCGCTCGGGCTGCTCCACCTCGATGCCCACGCCGACCTCTGGGACTCCTACAACGAGCGGCCGCTCAGCCACGGCACCTTCGCCCGGCGGGCGATCGAGGAGGGGGTCGTCGAGGCGGGCCGCACCCTGCAGGCGGGCTTGCGCGGCCCGCTCTACAGCCCCGAGGACGTCGAAGTGGGGCGCGAGCTCGGGGTCACTCAGATCCCCTGCGAGGAGCTGCTCGAATTGGGCGCCGAGGAGTTCGCGCAGCGGGCTCGCGAGACGCTCGGCGAAGGACCCGCCTTCCTCAGCTTCGACGTCGACTTCCTCGACCCGGCCTTCTGCCCCGCCACCGGGACGCCCGAGGTCGGCGGCCCGAGCGGCCGCGAGGCGCTCGCCTTGCTGCGGGCGCTGCGCGGCGTCCGCTTCGCCGGCTTCGACGTGGTCGAGGTCGCGCCGCCCTACGACGGCCCCGGCCAGGCGACCGCCCTCTTCGCCGCCAACGTCCTCTACGAGATGCTGACGCTGGTCGCGCTTGCCCGGAGTTGAGAGACGCTTGCCCCGTTTGGGCGCATATAGCGCTCAAACGGAGCAAACGTCGAATAGCTTGCCCGCGTGGACACCGTCTGGACGCTGCTCGGCATTGCCCTGATCGCGCTCGCCCTGCGCGACATCTTCGACGTGCTCTTCCACCCGCGCGGGCGCGGCGTCCTCGCCCGGCAGATCGTCCGCGGCATCTCGGAGGTCAGCCGCCGCCTCGCCCCCCGCGGCCGCCCGACGCGACTGCTCGCCGGCCCGCTCAGCTACATCGCCGTCGTCGCCGCCTGGGCGGCGCTGCTCGCGGTCGGCTGGGCGCTCGTCTTCCTGCCCCACCTGCCCGAGGGCTTCACCTTCGACCCTGGCCTCGACCCGCGCCAGCACTCCGGCTTCGCCGACGCCCTCTACGTCTCGCTCGTCAACCTGACCAGCCTCGGCTACGGCGACATCGCGCCGGCCTCCTCGCTGCTGCGGATGCTCGGCCCGGTCGAGACGATGTTCGGGCTCGGCCTGCTCACCGCCAGCCTCTCCTGGCTGATCTCGATCTACAGCTCGATCTCACGGCGCGACTCGCTCGCCCACGAGGTCCACCTCGCCAAGGAGGCCGAGGAGAGCCTGGGGGAGAAGCTCGCCGACGGCGACCCCGACCTGCTCGAGCGCCTGCTCGCCTCCTTCACGGAGCAGCTGATCGCCGCCCGCCGCGACCTGATCCACTTCCCGATCGTCCACTACTTCCGCACCGAGGACGAGGAGCGCGCCCTCTCCGGTCTGCTGCCGTTCCTCGCCTCGCTGGTCGAGGAGGCGAGCGAGGAGGGCCGGCCGCACGCCCTGCGGGTGCGGGCGGAGATGCTGCGGATGGCGATCGACGACTTCGCCGAGACGCTGCGGGTGCGGCTGCGAATGCCGGGCGAGAGCACCGACGCGGTGCTCGAGCACTACCAGCGCGAGCACGGCCTCAAGCCTTCGGCCTGACGGACCGCGCCGCTCTCCGTCCCCCGCCCGTCCGTCCTTGTGTGACGGATCGCAGCGTTATCTCCCCGAAAGGCTTGGGTACGGGTTCCTCGACCGACGAAAAGGAGCAAGTACGAAGATGAGTGAGCGTCACGAGAGCGAGGAGCGCACGGCCGGCGGCCCGCTGGGCAAGCTGGCCGGCGAGGCCAAGGAGGCGATCGGCTCGGCCCTCGGCAAGGAGGACCTGGCCCGCGAGGGGCGCCTGCAGAAGGTCCAGGTCGAGGCCGAAGAGGACGCCGTCGAGCAGACCCAGGAGGCTCGCGAGGTCGAGCAGGAGGCCGACCTGGAGGCCGAGCGCACTGAGACCGAGGCGGAGCGCCGCGACTTGGAGGCCGACCTGCGCCAGGCCGCCGTCGAGGACGACGTCGAGCGCCAGCGCCGTGAGGCCGCCGCGCGCGAGGCGCAGGGCAAGACCGAGGCCGACCGGCTGGAGCGCGAGGCCGAGCGCGCCGAGCGCGTCGCCGACGCCGTAGACCCCGAGGAGGAGAGCTGATGGGCATGGTTCGATCGCTGACCAAGACTGCCGTCGACCGCTCGCTGAAGGTGGCGCGCTCGCCGCTGGACATCGCCCTGGGCGTGGCGGGCGCGAGCCGCTCGCCGGCGAAACTGGCGGTGGACCGTCTCGACGCCACCGTGCGGCGCACCGCGGGCGCCGTGCTCGGCGACCGCGAGTTGCAGGGCGATGCCAACCTGCGCGAGGCCGCCGCCGAGGAGCGCGAACGAGCGCTGCGGCTGCGCGAGGAGTCCGAGCGCCGCGCCGCGCAGGCGGAGGAGCGTCGCCGCCGCGAGGAGCAGACAGCGGCCAAACGCCGCCAGAAAGCCAAGGAGCAGGCCGAGAAGGCCGCCGCCCAGCGCGAGAAACGCGCCAAGGCGGCGAAGCTGGAGGCGCTCGGCGCCAAAGAAGAGGCGCTCGACGCGAAAGCGAAGGCCGCGGCGAAGAAACGCGAGGCCGCGCGGGTGAAAAAAGCGGCGGCGAAAGCCAAGAAAGCGCGCAAAACCGCCGGCTGAGCGGCGGGCCTTTGCGGCTTGTCACATAGCGCCGCCAGGCGGACTGCGAGAATCGCTCCGTGGACGAGCACCTCGATGTGCTGATCGTCGGTGCCGGCCTCTCCGGGATCGGCGCAGCCTGGCACCTCCAGCGCGACCACCCGACCCGCAGCTACGCGATCCTCGAGGCGCGCGACGCGATCGGCGGCACCTGGGACCTCTTCCGCTACCCGGGCATCCGCTCCGACTCCGACATGCACACGCTCGGCTACCGCTTCCGGCCCTGGACGGCCGAGAAGTCGATCACCGACGGCCAGTCGATCCTCGACTACGTTCGCGACACGGCCCGCGAGGCGGGGATCGACCGCAGGGTCCGCTACCGCCACCGCGTCGTCCGCGCCAAGTGGTCGAGCGCCGAGGCCCGCTGGACGGTCGAGGTCGAGCGCACTGACACGGGCGAGACCGTGACGATGACCTGCGACTTCCTCTGGACCTGCTCGGGCTACTACCGCTACGACGAGGGCTACACGCCCGACTTCCCCGGCCGCGAGCGCTTCCGAGGCGAGGTCGTCCACCCGCAGCACTGGCCCGAGGACCTCGACTACTCGGGCAAGCGCGTCGTCGTGATCGGCAGCGGCGCCACCGCGGTCACCCTGGTGCCCTCGATGGCCGAGCGCGCCGCCCACGTGACGATGCTGCAGCGCACCCCCACCTACATCGTCTCCCAGCCGGCCAAAGACCCGATCGCCAGCCGGCTGCGCCGCTTCCTGCCGGACCGCGCCGTCTACTCGATCGTGCGCTGGAAGAACGTGTTGCTGCAGACGGCCGTCTACAAGCTGGCCAAGCGGCGGCCGAATGCGGTGAAGCGGATGGTGCGGCGCGGGCTGGAGCGTGCGCTGCCGGCCGGCTTCGACGTCGACACCCACTTCACGCCGCCGTACGACCCCTGGGACCAGCGCCTCTGCCTCGTGCCCGACGGCGACCTCTTCACGGCGCTGGCGGATGGCAGCGCCTCGATCGTCACCGACCGGATCGCCACCTTCACCGAGCGCGGGATCGAGCTGGAGTCGGGCCGAGAGCTCGAGGCCGACACGATCGTCACCGCGACCGGGCTCAACCTGCTCTTCCTCGGTGGCATGGAGCTGGTGGTGGACGGCGAGCCGGTCGAGCTGCCGAAGAAGATGACCTACCGAGGCATGATGCTGAGCGGCGTCCCCAACTTCGTCTTCGCGATCGGCTACACGACCGCGTCCTGGACGTTGAAGATCGACCTGGTCTGCGAGCACCTCTGCCGCCTGCTCGGGCATCTCGACAAGCGCGGGCTCGACGCCGCAGTTCCCGAG
>DASWMG010000240.1:0-3370 GCA_036399875.1 Solirubrobacterales bacterium | reverse complement strand
GAACCGTCCGGCAGGAACTCGGTGAGCGCGGAGAGAAAGTTGTATGCAAATACGCCCGCTGCCCTCGATGCCATCGCGATCGTCAGTTCAAACGGTTACCGGTGAATTTTGAGTGCGCCGACCTGATCTGCAAGTTCTGCGGATTCCTGGCCCAGGTGAAGGCAACCCGTCTGCCCGTCGGGACGGAAGACTTGCCGGAGAAAATCCCAAGCGGTGCATGGGCGCCGCAACATGCGCGTATTCTCGCCGGGATCTACCACGGTCTATATGTGGCCGGCTTCAAGCGGAACGGACGTACTCTCGTCCGGATCGACTATGTCCCACCGCATGTACTGGAAGCGACGCCGCAGGCCTTCGAGCCGCGAAGGCCACTGAGCGCGACGGCCAAACGGGCTGGCTGGAGGGGCTACACGCTCAACCTCGGCAAGCTCCCGGCGGTCGGCATGCAGCGGATCTTCCCCGAAGAGACGAGCTAACCGCCGAGCCGCTTGACCCCCTCCCACGACCGCGTGTTCGCCACCTGCTCCGCGGTCAGCCAGGCGCGACGGGCGGTGGCGATGCCGTAGGCGATGTTGTCGAGGGTCTCGACGCCGTGGGCGTCGGTGTTGACGACGATCTGGACGCCGGCTTCGGCGGCGAGGCGGGCGTGGTGCTCGGAGAGGTCGCGGCGGTTGGGATTGCCGTTGATCTCCAGCATCGTGCCGGCGCGAGCGGCGGCCTCGACGATCGCCTCGATGTCGACGCCGTAGGGCTCGCGGCGGCCGATCAGGCGGCCGGTGAGGTGGCCGATGCAGTCGACTCCCGGGTTCTCGATCGCGGTCAGGATGCGCTCATTCATCTGCTTTTCGGGGACCGAGAAGGAGGTGTGGACGCTGGCGACGACCCAGTCGAGCGCGTCGACCAGGTCGTCGGGGTAGTCGAGCCCGCCGTCGAGGCCGATGTTGATCTCGCTCCCGGAGAGCAGGGTGAAGTCGCCCGGATTCGCCTCGTTCCACTCCCGCACCTCCTCGATCCGCTTCCAGAGCTGCTCGGCGGTGACGTGGTTGCCGAAGCCGTGGGTCGCCGAGTGGTCGGTGATCGCCAGGTAGGAATAGCCGCGGTCGCGGGCGGCGGCGGCCATCTCGCCGAGCGTGTTGCGGCCGTCGGAGAGAGTCGTGTGCGAGTGCAGGTCCCCCCTGATGTCCTCGACGGTGACCAGGGTCGGCAGCTCCCCCTCGCGCGCCGCCTTCAGCTCCCCGCGCCCCTCGCGCAGCTCCGGCTCGATGTATGCGTAGCCGAGCCGCTCGTAGACCTCCTCCTCGGTCGCGCAGAGGGTCGTCTCGCCGCTCTCGGTCTCGGTGATCCCGTGCTCGGAGACCGAGAGCCCGCGTCGCACCGCGTCCTCGCGCAGCTGCACGTTGTGGGCCTTGGAGCCGGTGAAGTGCTGGAGCAGGTTGCCGAAGGCCTCGGGGGCGACGATGCGCAGGTCGACTGAGATTCCGTTGTGGGTCTGGGCGCGGACGCCGTTGGCGCCGGGCGTGCCGGCGGCGGCGACCAGCGGGTGGCCGGCGAGGTGCTCGGCCAGCGCCGTCGGCTCCTCGGCGGTCGCGATCAGGTCGATGTCCTTGCAGGTCTCCCCCCAGCGCCGCACCGAGCCGGCCACCTCGACGCGGTTGGCGGCAGGGTGCTCGCGCAGCGCCGCCGCCAGCTCCGCGGCGATCGGGCGCACCTTGGAGAGCAGCAGCCGCCCCGGGCCCTCGCCCGGCTCGCCCAGCCGCTCCAGCGACGCCAGCACGTTTTCCTCGACCTTCGGGCCGAGCCCCTTGACGTCGCGGATCCGTTCTTCCTCGGCGGCCTTCTTCAGGTCCTCGAGCGAGCAGATCTCGAGCTCGTCGTAGAGCCGCTTCGCCGTTTTGGCCCCGAGCCCGGGAACCCGCGTCACCTCGATCAGGGTCGGCGGGAACTTCGCTTTCAGCCGGATCGCGGCGGGGATCTCGCCCGTGTCGAGCAGGGCGCCGATCTTCTCGGCCAGCGTCTTGCCGACGCCGGGGATCTCGGTGGCGCGGCCCTCGCGGGCCAGCTCGGCGACCGAGACCGGACTCTCGCGAATCGCCTTGGCGGCGGTGCTGTAGGCGAGCACCCTGTATTTGACCGCGCCGTCGAGCTCGTAGAGGACGGCCAGCTCGTCGAAGGCGGCGGCGATCTCGGCGTTGGTCACAACCGGCAAGCTAACGGGGGATCGCCGCGGTCAGGGCGGCCCGCGCGAATAGGATCGCCGCGCATGCGACCGGGCAGCTCGGAGCGCGGGCCGGCGTGGGTCGTCCTGCCGACCTACAACGAGGCGGAGAACGTCGAGCCCCTGGTGACGGCGGCGCTGTCGAAGCTGCCGCCCTCGGCGCGCATCCTGATCGTCGACGACAACTCGCCCGACGGGACGGGACGGATCGCCGACCGGCTCGCCGCGGAGCACAATGCCGTCAGCGTCCTGCACCGTCCCGGCAAGGAAGGGCTCGGCCCCGCCTACATCGCCGGCTTCCGGCGGGCGCTCGCCGAGGGCGCCGGCCACGTGCTGGAGATGGACGCCGACTTCTCCCACGAGCCGGCCTACCTGCCGCGCCTGCTCGAGGCGGCCGGCCGCGCCGACCTCGTCGTCGGCTCGCGCTACGTCCCCGGCGGCGGGGTCGGCGACTGGGGACCGCTGCGGCGGGCGATCAGCCGCGGCGGCAGCGCCTACGCCCGCCGCGTGCTCGGGGTGGACGTGCGCGACCTCACCGGCGGCTTCAAGTGCTTCCGGCGCGAGGTGCTGGAGGCGATCGACCTCGACGCGGTGCGCTCGCGCGGCTACGCCTTCCAGGTCGAGCTGACCTACCGGGCGATCCAGCGCGGCTTCGAGGTCGCCGAGGTGCCGATCGTCTTCCGCGACCGCCGCGTCGGCGCCTCGAAGATGAGCCGCTCGATCGTGCTGGAGGCGATCTGGCGGGTGCCGCTTCTACGCTTCGCGGGTAAGCGAACGATTTGAACGACGAGACGACCCCCTCAGGGGGTCGCTATACTTTCTGAAGTATTGGCCGCTGAACCTCGACTCGCAGGAGACCGATTCCAGTGACTGGCAAGCTCGCAGCCGTTACCGACGCCACTTTCAAATCCGACGTGCTCGACGCCGAGGGGCCCGTGCTCGTCGACTTCTGGGCGCCATGGTGCGGGCCCTGCCGAGTCGTCCATCCCGTCCTCGAGGAGATCGACGCCGAGCGCGACGACCTGAAGATCGTCTCCCTCAACGTCGACGAGAACCAGCAGACGGCGGCGCAGTACGAAGTGCTCTCGATCCCAACGCTGCTCCTCTTCAAGGACGGCGCGATTGCCAAGAAAGTCGTCGGGGCGATGCCGAAGC
>DASWMG010000239.1:0-9181 GCA_036399875.1 Solirubrobacterales bacterium | reverse complement strand
AGACGCAGCCCGGCCAGTAGGCGACCTTGATCGCGTCTCCGTTGCTCATTGCGGCCTCTCCTCCGTCGTCTCCTCGCCGGCGCCGAGGGTCTGGTCACCGCCGCCGGCGTGGGGCTGGGCGGCGCCCGAGCCCTCGGTGCGCTCGGGCTCGAGGCCCTCCGCGACCGCAGTCTCCTCGTCGCCCTCCTCGCCCTTGATGTACAGGTTCAGTTCGGTGCTGTGCTGCTCGGCGTGCCGGTAGATCGCCTGGACGTCATTCATCGCGTCCCCGGGGAGCTTGTGGTGCGTGCCCGGGATCGCCTGCCTCAGCTTGACCTTCCGCTTCCTCAGCGGACGCAGGATCGTCGGCAGCGATTTGATCGTCTCCTTGATCCCGCGTTTGCTCGGTTTCAGCTTGCCCTTGATCCCAGGCGCATAGGACTCCTGGACGAGCATCGCCTCGTCCAGCGTTCCCTTCCTCTCGATGATCTTGACGAAGGCGACCTCGTGGCTGTGGCCGCTGTTGGGATCCTCGATGCCCGCTTCGCCGGCCTTGCGGCGCAGGCGCATGATCTGGTCCATCGGCGCGACGCCCTTGGGGCAGGCGTCGATGCAGCTAAAGCAGTGGGTGCAGTCGTAGATGCCGTGCGGGTCCTCGGCGAGGTCGTGGAGCCGCTCCCTGCTCTCGGCGTCGCGCGGGTCGCCGACGAAGCGGTAGGCCTTGGCCAGCGCCGCCGGGCCGATGAACTCGGGGTCGGCCTCCATCGAGAGGCAGGAGGAGACGCAGGCGCCGCACTGGATGCAGGCCATCGACTGGGTCACGTCGATCATCGACTCCGGCTCGACCACGTACTCGCGCTCGGGCGGCTCGCCGTGTGGGAGCAGCCAGGGGGTGACGCGGCGGATCTTCTCCCAGTGCGTCGACTCCATGTCGACGACCAGGTCCTTGATCACCGGCATGTTGCCCATCGGTTCCACGACGATCGGGTTGGTCCCGCCCGTGGGCTGGGGGGTGTAGGCCTCGTCGGCGCCGCGGGGCGGGGCGGTGGCGCCGTTGCCGTTCGCGCCATGCCCGTTGGCATCGGCGGCGACCTCGCCGTCGCGCCGGTTCGCGGCCGCATGCGCCTCGCCGAGCTGGGTCTTGCAGGCCAGCGTCGAGGAGCCATTGACCTTCATCCCGCAGGAGCCGCAGATCGCCGCCCGGCAGGAGCAGCGCACCGCCAGCGAGCCGTCGTCACGGTCCTTGGCCTGGAGGATGCCGTCGAGGACCGAGAGCGAGGGGTCGAGGTCGACGTCGAATTCCTCCCAGTAGGCGCCCTCGCCGCTCTCGGGCTGGTATCGCCGGACTTTCAGCGTGTAGGTGGCCAACTCAGTACTTCCTCTCTTCGGGCTCCCATTGGGTGATCGTCACCTCTGAGTATGAGAGCTCCGGTCCGTCGTCTCCGCGCTGCAGGTCGATGTGTTTGAGCCATTCGTCGTCATTTCGCTCCGGGAAGTCGGTGCGGTACTGGGCGCCCCGGCTCTCCTTGCGCTCCAGCGCCGCGACGCAGGTGCACTCCGCGTTGTCGAGCATGTACCCGAGCTCGATCGCTCCCAACAGATCCTGGTTGAAGATCGCGCCCTTGTCGTCCACGTAGGCGGTCTTCGCCTCCTCCTTGAGGCGGCGGACGGTCTCCAGCGCCTGCTGGATGCCGGCCTCGTCGCGGAAGACCGCGACGTGCTTGTCCATCGTCTCGCCCAGCTCGAGCTTGATCTCCGAGACGCGCCGGCCCGAGCCCTTCTCGCGGGAGAGAACGTCCTCGACCGTCGCCTGCTCGGCCTCGAGCACGGCGCGCGAGGGGCGCGAGCCGTCGATCCGCTTGGCGCGGCCAGCGGCGTCGACCCCGGAGCGGCGGCCGAAGATCAGCGTGTCGAGCAGCGAGTTGGCGCCGAGCCGGTTGCCGCCGTGAACCGAGACGCAGGCGACCTCGCCGGCGGCGTAGAGGCCGGGGATGTCGGTACGGCCGTCGACGTCGGTCTTGACCCCGCCCATCGTGTAGTGGTTGCCGGGCTTGATGTGGATCGGTTCGCGGGTGATGTCCACGCCGGCGAAGTCGCGGCCGACGAGGACGATCTCGCGCAGCGCCTCGTGGACGCGCTTCCTCGGCACGACGGTGATGTCGAGCGCGACCGTGCCGTCGGGGAAGCCGCGGCCCTCGTCGATCTCGGTCTGCTCGGCACGGCTGACGACGTCGCGCGAAGCCAGCTCCATCTTGTTGGGCGCGTAGCGCTCCATGAAGCGTTCGCCCTTGGCGTTGAGCAGGTGGGCGCCCTCGCCGCGGGCGCCCTCGGTGATCAGGAAGCCCTTGCCGGCCAGCGTGGTCGGGTGGTACTGGATCATCTCCATGTCCATCAACTTCGCCCCGGCCCGGTAGGCCATCGCGATCCCGTCGCCGGTGCAGATCAGCGCGTTGGTGGTCGGCTTCCAGACCTGGCCGTTGCCGCCGCTGGCGAGGATCACCGACTTCGCCTCGAAGAGCTGCATCGAGCCGTCGGCGATGTTGCGGGTGACGACGCCGCAGCACTCGCCCGCCTCGTCGATCGCCAGCGCCGTGCAGAACCACTCCTCGTAGCGGGCGACCTGCTCGGAGTGCTTCATCAGCTGCTCGTAGAGGACGTGCATGATCGCCTGGCCGGTGATGTCGGCGACGTAGTAGGTGCGGGCGGCCGAGGCGCCGCCGAAGGCGCGGGTGCCGAGCCTGCCCTCCTCGTTGCGGTGGAAGGTGACGCCGAGGTGCTCGAGGTGGAGGATCTCCTCCGGGGCCTCGCGGGTCATCACTTCGATCGCGTCCTGGTCGCCCAGATAGTCGGAGCCCTTGACGGTGTCGTAGGCGTGCGACTCCCACGAGTCGCCGGGGTTGAGCGCGGCGTTGATCCCGCCCTGCGCCGCGTTGGAGTGCGAGCGAACCGGGTGGACCTTGCTGATGATGCCCACCGATACGCCCTGCTCGGCCGCTGCCAAGGCCGCCCTCTGCCCGGCAAGGCCGGCGCCGATCACCAATACGTCGTGGGTAGGCACGAACGCGCACTCTATAGGCGCGAAATCCGACGGCGTGGTCGGATTTCGCGCCTGCGCTCCGGGGCGCAGGCGCTCGCCGCATACCATTGGCCGATGTTCGGGGGCCGCTCGATCACGCTCTTCCACGTGCGCGGAATCCGCGTCGCTGTCGACTGGTCCTGGTTCCTCGTCCTCTTCCTGGTGATCCTCTGGCTCGCCGACTTCTACGGCGACGTGCTCGGCGAAAGCAGTTACGGCACCGAGCCCTTCGCGCTGGCCGTGCTGAGCGCGCTCGGCTTCTTCGGCTCGATCGTCCTGCACGAGCTCGGCCACGCCTTCGCGGCGGTCCGCAACGGGATCGGCATCTCCAGCATCCAGCTCTGGATCTTCGGCGGGATGGCGCGGATGGACCGCGAATCGGACAGGCCGGCGACCGAGTTCAAGGTCGCCGCGGCAGGCCCGGCGGTGACGCTGGCGATCGTCGTCCTCCTCACCGCGATCGGCATCGCGGCCGCCGGCTGGCACGACTTCCGCGAGGCCGCCCTGGTCGACCCTGACGCGCAGATCTCCGGGCCGCTGGCGTTGGTCGCCTGGCTGGCGACGATCAACGCGGTCGTCCTGATCTTCAACCTGCTGCCGGCATTCCCGATGGACGGCGGCCGAATCGCCCTGGCGCTCGCCTGGTGGCGGACCGGCAACCGCACCTCGGCGACCCGCTTCGCCGCCACCCTCGGTCGCGTCTTCGCCTATCTCTTCATCGGGATCGGTCTCCTGATGATCTTCAATGACCAGTTCGTCAGCGGCGTCTGGCTGGCGCTGATCGGGATGGTGATCAACGGCTCCGCGCGCGCCGCCACCGCGCAGACGGCGATCACCGGCCGGATCGAGGGGGTGCGGGTCGCCGACGTGATGGACCGCGAGCCGGTCGCGATCCCGGGCGAGTTGAGCGTCGAGCAGGCGCTCGACGAGTACTTCCTGCGCTACCGCTGGCCCTGGTTCCCGGTGGTGGGCGCTGGGCGCCGCTTCCTCGGTCTCGTCGTGCGCGACAAGGCCGACGAGGTTCCCGAGACCTCACGCGCGACGTCGCTGATCGCCGATCTGGTTGAGCTCGACGACGGCACCTTCGAGGTCTCCGAGGACGCGCCGCTCGACACGCTGCTCGGCAACCGGGCGCTGCGCCGCTTCGGCGCCCTTATGGCGGTCGACGCCGACGGCCGGTTGAGCGGGGTGATCACCGCCGAGCAGGTCGGGCGGGCGCTGCGCGACGCGGCTTCCTGAGCGGCTTTCAGCGGGACAGGCGGACGATGCGCTTGGGCGAGCGCCCGGCCAGGTACGGGTAGCCCCGCTGCGCCGGCACGACGACCCAGAACACCAGTCTTCTCGCCTCGATCCGGCGGCGGAAGGTATGGCCGATCCGGAAGCGGCCGAGGACGTCGGTGCGAGTGAGCTCGGTGAGGAGCTTCCGTCCGCCTGGCGTCCGCGTCCGCAGTGCCACCACCCGTTTTCCGGCGAGCGGGCCGGGAATCCGCCCGGTGGCGACCACTCGCCTGCCGGGCCGGGTCCGCAGGCGCAGCGTCGCGTGCGCGCGCACTCCGAGCGAGAGGAAGACCGATGTGACGTCCGGGTCGCCGCCGTAGTTGATCCTGATCCGCCGCGACGGGCCGCTGGGAAGGATGAAGGACCAGACGCCGTCGGCGCGGGTGTTCGTCAGGCCGAGCATTGTGTAGGGCGCGCCGGGAAAGCGCGGTCGCTGTTCGATGCAGATCGGTTCGCCCGGAATCCCGTGGCCCTCGGGGTCGTCGAGCCGTCCCCTGATGACGCTGCGGCGGCCGTAGGGGACGACCCGGCTTTCCAGGTTGTGGCCGGCGAAGCCGGCGAAGAGCCGCGCGTCCGTCACCTCGAGCGGCAGGGGCGGACAGAAGACGTTCGTCGGCGGCGGCGGGGGCGAGGCCTGGGCGCCGATGGCGGCGGACGCGACCAGCGCGAGCCCGGCGAGAACTGCGCCAACGCTTCGAAACTTTCGAGTTCTGGAAAAGATTCCCCTCAAACTTGGCGGAAACCTACAGCATGCCGCTCGAGGATGCGACCGAAGTCGCTCCGGGCCGGGAGCGTGCCGAAGGCATGCCCCCAGTCGCCGCCGAGGCGGGAGGCGCAGAAGGCGTCGGCGATGGCCGGGTCGCCGTAGCGGACCAAGAGGGACGCCTGCAGGGCGAGCGCCATCCGCTCGACGATGGTGCGGGCCCGGGCCTGGATCGTCTCGACGTCGCCCGGGATCTGGTCGCGCAGCTCGCTCACGTAGGCGTCGAGGCGCGGCTCGGCGCCGGCGCCCTCCAGCACCTCGGCGAAGAAGGCCTCGACCGAGGCGGGGTTCTTGACCATCGCCCGCAGCACGTCGAGGCACTGGACGTTGCCCGAGCCCTCCCAGATCGAGCCGAGCGGGCTCTCGCGGAAGAGGCGCGGCATTCCCG
This sequence comes from Solirubrobacterales bacterium, assembly GCA_036399875.1. Taxonomy (GTDB): domain Bacteria; phylum Actinomycetota; class Thermoleophilia; order Solirubrobacterales; family 70-9; genus VRUE01. The sequence continues at coordinate 3,697 of DASWMG010000239.1, read as the reverse complement.
AGTCCTCGACGTAGCCGTTGCCGCCGAGGCACTCGAGGCACTCGACCGCGTGCCAGGGGGCGCGCTTGCAGAGCCAGTACTTGAGGACCGGGTTGGCGAGGCGGCGGAACTCGAAGGCGTCGTCGTCGCCGGCCGCGGCCTCGTCATAGGAGCGGGCGAGGCGCATCGCCGCGACCGTCGCGGCCTCCGACTCGACGCAGAGGTCGGCGAGCACGTTGCGCATCAGCGGCTGGTCGATCAAATCGGCGCCGAAGGCGGCGCGGTGGGCGGCGTGGTTGAGCGCCTGCACGACCCCCGCCCGCATCCCGGTGGCGGCGCCGATCGCGCAGTCGAGCCGGGTGTGGTTGACCATCTCGATGATCGTCGGGACGCCGCGTCCCTCCTCGCCGACCATCCGCGCCCAGGCGCCGTGGAACTCGACCTCGCTGGAGGCGTTGGAGCGGTTGCCGAGCTTGTCCTTGAGCCGCTGGACGTGGAAGGCGTTGCGCTCGCCGTCGGGCGTCCAGCGCGGCAGCAGGAAGCAGGAGATGCCCGAGTCGGTCTGGGCGAGGACGAGGAAGGCGTCGCACATCGGCGCCGAGCAGAACCACTTGTGGCCGACCAACTCGTACTCGCCGCCGGGCCCGCCGCCGTTCACCGGCTGGGCGACGGTCGTGTTGGCGCGCACGTCGGAGCCTCCCTGCTTCTCGGTCATCGCCATCCCGCAGAGGGCGCCGCGCTTGCGCTCGGCCGGCAGCGAGCGCTCGTCGTAGTCGAGCGACAGGAAGCGCGGCTCCCATTCGGCCGCCAGCTCGGGCTGCCGGCGCAGAGCGGGGATCGCCGAGTAGGTCATCGAGATCGGGCAGCCGACGCCGCTCTCGACCTGCATCAGCAGCATGAATTTCGCCGCGCGGGCGACGTGGGCGCCAGGGCCCGGCTCCGACCAGGGGGAGGAGTGCAGCCCGTGGCCGACGCCGATCCGCATCAGTTCGTGCCAGGAGCTGTCGAACTCGACCTCGTCCACGCGGTGGCCGTAGCGGTCGTGGGTGCGCAGCTTCGGCGTCTTCTCGTTGGCCTCGAAGCCCCAGCGGATCGTCTGCCGCGAGCCGCAGATCGCCCCCAGCTCGCGCGCCTCGGCCTCGGCCCACTCGGCCCCCTCGCGGCGCAGGGCCTCGGTCAGCGGGCGGTCGGCGTCGAACGGGTTGTAGTCCTCCAGCGGCGGCGGCTGGTTGAAGACCTCGTGGGTCGCACGGGTCGCGTGGGTCTGGGCGCCACTGCGTTCGACGGTGGCCATCGACCCGATTGTGGCACCTCGACGGGGATCGTCCCCCCGATAGCATCGCCGCTCGCTCATGGCAGAGAAGATCGAAGTCGCGAACCCCGTCGTCGAGCTCGACGGCGACGAGATGACCCGGATCATCTGGGCCTTCATCAAGGAGCAGCTGATCCTGCCCTACCTCGACGTCGACCTCGTCTACTTCGACCTCGGCATCGAGAGTCGCGACGCGAGCGAAGACCGGATCACCGTCGAAGCGGCGGAAGCGATCAAAGAGCACGGCGTCGGCGTCAAGTGCGCGACGATCACCCCCGACGAGGCCCGCGTCGAGGAGTTCGGCCTCAAGGAGATGTACCGCTCGCCGAACGGGACGATCCGCAACATCCTCGGCGGCGTGATCTTCCGCGAGCCGATCGTGATCTCCAACATCCCCCGCCTGGTGCCGGGGTGGAAGAAGCCGATCGTGATCGGCCGCCACGCGTTCGGCGATCAGTACCGCGCCACCGACATGGTCGTGCCGGGCGCAGGCAGCCTCACCCTCACCTACGCGCCCAGGGACGGGGGCGAGCCGGTCGAGCTGGAGGTGTACGACTTTCCGGAGGGCGGCGGCATCGCGATGGCGATGTACAACCGGGACGACTCGATCCGCGACTTCGCTCGTGCCTCGATGCGGTATGGGCTGGAGCGGGGCTTCCCGGTTTACCTCTCGACCAAGAACACGATCCTCAAGCGCTACGACGGCCGCTTCAAGGACCTGTTCGCGGAGGTGTACGAGGACGAGTTCAGGACGGACTTCGAGGCGAAGGGACTCACCTACGAACACCGTCTGATCGACGACATGGTCGCCGCCTCGCTGAAGTGGGAAGGCGGGTACGTGTGGGCGTGCAAGAACTACGACGGAGACGTCCAGTCCGACACCGTCGCGCAGGGGTTCGGCTCGTTGGGGCTGATGACCAGCGTGCTGATGACTCCCGACGGCAAGACGGTCGAGGCCGAGGCCGCGCACGGGACCGTCACCCGTCACTTTCGGCAGCACCAGCAGGGCAAGCCGACCTCCACCAACCCGATCGCTTCGATCTTCGCCTGGACTCGGGCGCTTGCCGCGCGCGGCCGCCTCGACGAGACCCCCGAGGTCTCGGAGTTCGCCCAGACCCTGGAGCGAGTCTGCGTCGAGACGGTGGAAAGCGGCAAGATGACGAAAGACCTGGCGCTGCTGGTCGGCGGCGACCAGCAGTACCACACCACCCAGGAGTTCCTCGGCGCGATCGACGAGCGCCTTCAGGACGCGATGGCCTAGCGGCCGTCTGCTCAAACCACGACTTCAGGAGATACGAAACCAGTGAGCACCCCCGTCAAAGTCACCGTCACCGGCGCCGCGGGCCAGATCGGCTACGCGCTGCTCTTCCGGATCGCCAGCGGCGAGATGCTCGGCCCCGACACCCAGGTCGAGCTGAGCCTGCTGGAGATCCCAGACGCGGTCAAGGCGGCCGAGGGCACCGCGATGGAGCTCCACGACTGCGCCTTCCCGCTGCTGCGGAGCGTCGACATCTTCGACGACCCCAAGGCCGCCTTCGAGGGCTGCAACGTGGGGCTGCTGGTCGGCGCTCGCCCGCGCGGGCCCGGCATGGAGCGCTCGGACCTGCTCGAGGCCAACGGCGGCATCTTCAAGCCCCAGGGCGAAGCGATCGCCGCCGGTGCCGCCGACGATGTGCGGGTCCTCGTGGTCGGCAACCCGGCGAACACGAACTGCCTGATCGCGATGTCTAACGCCGATGGCGTGCCGCGCGAGCGCTTCACCGCGATGATGCGGCTCGACCACAACCGCGCCAAGACGCAGCTGGCCAACAAGCTCGGCAAGCCGGTCTCCAGCGTCACCAACATGACGGTCTGGGGCAACCACTCGACCACCCAGTACCCGGACCTGGTCAACGCCAGGGTGGACGGTCAGAGCGCCTGGGACGCGGTCGGCGACGAGGGCTGGATCGGCGGGGAGTTCATTCCGCGGGTCGCCAAGCGCGGCGCCGAGATCATCGACGCCCGCGGCGCCTCCAGCGCCGCCTCGGCGGCCAACGCCGCGATCGATCACGTGCGCGACTGGGTCCTTGGCACGCCGGGGGACGACTGGGTCTCGATGGGCGTCCCCTCGAACGGCGCCTACGGCATCGAGGAGGGCGTTGTCGCCGGCCATCCATGCCGCTGTTCCGGCGGCGAGTGGGAGATCGTCGAGGGCCTGGAGGTGCCGGAGTTCTCACGCGGCCGAATCGACGCCACCATCGCCGAGCTGCGGGAGGAGCGCGACGCGGTGGAGAAGCTAGGACTGCTGTAGAGAAGCTGGAACTGGTGTAGGCGGTCCCGGCGGGGGCGAAACGTCTTGTACTTTTTCTGAAGCTCCGATCGCGGACGGCCAGGAACGGTCTTCAGAAAAAGTTAAGTGGAGCCCCC
>DASWMG010000238.1:0-7398 GCA_036399875.1 Solirubrobacterales bacterium | reverse complement strand
CGGCTGGCAGCTCAGCGTCGCCGCGCTGCTGGGGATCCTCCTGCTTGCCGCGCCGCTCAGGGACGCGCTCGGCCGCCGGTTGGGCCGTGGCGGGTGGCGGCGCACGCTCGCAGAGGGGGCGGCGATGACGGTTGCCGCGACCGTGGCAACCGCACCGCTGATCGCCTTCCACTTCGGCGAATTCTCGACCACGACCCTGGTCGCCAACCTGCTCGCGCTGCCCGCCGTGGCGCCGGCGATGTGGCTCGGCATGCTTGCCGCGGCGGCCGCGCAGGTCCCCGGCTTTCCCGTCGAGCCGCTCAACGCCGTCAACGCGCCGCTGCTCGCCTACGTCGCCCAGGTGGCGGAATGGTGCGGCCGGCCGAGTTGGGCGAGTGTCGAAGTGCGGCTCGGCCCGGCCGGCCTCGCGGCCTCATACGCCGGGATCGCGGCAGCGGCAATCGCCCTCCGCGCTCGCCGTCACGCCAGCGACCGCGCCGACAGACCGAAAACTGGACTCCGGCTCCCGTCTTCGGCGCGTCAGGCGCTGGCCGCCCTTGCGGCGGGCGCGCTGGTCCTCCTCGCAACCTTCTGGCCGGCGGCCGCCGGCTCGGACGATTCGCTCGGGCCGCCACCCGCCGGTCTGCGCGTCGCGGTCCTCGACGTTGGCCAGGGCGACGCGATCCTGCTCCAGCCGGCGGGGGCGGGCGCCGTCCTCGTCGACACCGGTCCGCCCGGGGCGGACCTGGTCGCAGAGCTCCGCGACGCCGGGGTGCAGAGTCTCGGAGCCGTCGTCCTCACCCATGACGAGTCCGACCACACCGGCGGGCTCGCCGAGCTGGCCGGTGCGCTTCCGGTCGGTCGCGTCGTCTGCGCCTTCCTCGGGTCGAGGACGCTCGCGACCGCTACCTCGGTCGCGCCGGTTCGCCGCCTCGTTGGGGGAGGCGAACTCCACTTCGGCGCAATGCGGCTGCGGGCGCTTTGGCCGCCGGCCTCGATGACCGCACCCGCCGCCGGGGACGATCTCAACGAGACGGCGCTCGTCCTCCTGCTGCGCTGGCGCGACTTCTCGATGCTGCTCAGCGCCGACGCCGAGGCGGAGGTCACGCCGCTCGACCCCGGTTCGCTCGACGCGCTCAAGGTCGCCCACCATGGCAGCGAGGACGCCGGTCTCGGCGAGCTGCTCGAGCGAACCCGCCCGCGGGTCGCCGTCGTCTCAGTGGGCGACGACAACCCGTACGGCCATCCCACCGCCGCCACTCTCGCGACGCTCGCGGCGCAGGGCGCACGGACGTGGCGGACCGATCGCGACGGGACGGTTGTGCTCGAAGTGCGTCGCGGCTCCTTCAGCGCGGCTGGGGACGAGGGCTAAACGAATCACCGAATCGATATTGGGTTCTTTGGGCATCGCAGCTTCACGGCGGGCGCAACCGGTCGATGGCCGTAGTGGTGCCGAGTCTTCTTGGAGACAACCTGGCTGCCCGTTTGCGCAGCACATCGCTGGCTTTGCTCGGTCTCGTCGGGGCGGCGGCCCTCGCCATGATCGGCCTGACGCTCCAGCACGGAGTTGCAACGGTCTCCAGTGGGCCGATCCACGAACCGGGGAGGACCGAGGTCGGCGGGGCCCGGGCAGTGACCAGGTCAGCGCCCGCACCACCACCCGCTCGCCGCACCGTTGCCGATCCGATCGGCGCCTCGGGCAGCAGCGTCACCGTGGCGCCGCCGCGACGCGTCGAGTCGCCTCCCGGCCCGACGCCGGCGGAGGACGCCGGCAGCGACCCGACCGTCATCGCCGAGTCGAGTCCCGAGGAAGGCGGCGCTGCCGCCAAGCGCCGTCCGCCCTCCGATGCCACTACCAGGACGTCTCCGGCGCCCGCTCCGCAGCCGGTACCCGCGCCCGTGTCTGTCGACCAACCGGTCGCGACCCCCTCCAGCGAACCGCCGCCACCGGTCGTGGAACCACCCGCCGAAGAGCCGAGCCCGGTGCCGGGCAACGGCAACGCCTACGGCAAAGGCAGCGGCCAGGGCCCGGAGGGAAGCGGGCCACCCGGGCTCGCCGGGAGGTAGCCCCAGGCGTCTCTAGACTCGGCCGCGATGCCCGGGGAGATGAATCCGCTCTATCTGATTGCCGGGACCGACGAGGCGAAGATCGACGCGACCCGCGCCAGGCTGCGAGCTCGCGCCGAGCGCGACGGCGGTGCCGCCGCGCTCGAAATCTTCGAGCCGAGCGAGGGGCGCGGCGCTCCTGATCACGAGGCGCTGCTGGCGTCGATCCCGGCGATGACTCTGACCCAGTCGCGTCGCTACCTGCTGGCCGACGGGGTCGAGCGCTGGCGCGACAAGCAGGCTGAGGCGGTCGCGGCGGCGATCGCCGAGCTGCCGCCCGACCTCACGGTCGTCCTGATCGCGCGCGGAAAACCGCCGGCGAAGCTGTTGAGCGCGGTCAAGTCCGCCAAGGGCGAGGTGCACGACTTCCAGGCCCCGAAGGCCCGCGACCTGCCGCGGACGCTCGTCGCCGAGGCGCGGCGGCTCGAGTTCGAGCTCGACCAGGCGGCCGCCCGGTTGCTGGTTGATCGCATGGGGGCGAACCCGCGCCGCCTCCAGCACGAGCTCGAGCGCCTTTCGCTCTGGGCGGGGCCTCAGGGGAAGGTCTCGCTGGCCGACCTCGAAGCGATGCTCGCCGACACGTCCGAAGCGGTGGTCTGGGCGCTCTCGGACGCGCTGCTCGAACGCGACGCGGCCAAGGCGCTGCGGATCGGCGAGCGGCTGATCGCCCAGGGCGAGAACGTGACCGGGCTGATCTACGGCCTGGCCTCGCGGCTCCGCAAGGCGTGCTCCGCCGCCACGCAGCTCGAGGAGGGGGTCCCGCCCGGCCAGGTGGAATCGCGACTTGGGATGCACCCATACGCCGCCAAGCAGCTCGTCGGCCGGCTGCGCCACACCAGCAGCGACGACCTCCACGAGGCGACCGGAGCGCTCGCCGACCTCGAGGTTTGGTGCAGGGGCGGGGCCGACTATGGCGACGAGCTGGCGTTGACCCTGGCGCTGCGCAACGCCGCGGGCGCGGCCGCCTGACTACTCGGCGGCGCCGGCGGCGACTCTCGCCGCGCGGGACTTCTTGCGGGCGCCGGTGTTCTTGTGCATGGCGCCCTTCTGCACGGCCTTGTCGATCCGCGAGACGAGAGCGCGGTGCTCCGTCTCGATCGCGGAGGCGTCGCCGTCCTCGACGGCTTTCTGGAGCCGCCGGAAGTAGGTCTTCACGGTGCTGGTCAGCAAGCGGTTCTCGGTCCGCTCGCGCTCGCTGCGCAGTATCCGCTTCTTTTGTGAGGCTATGTTCGCCATGAGTGCGGCGCCGGACTATACCGAGCCTGGGCGCCGCCCCGGCCGAATCGCGCGATCGACCGCGTTCTTCTCGCTGGCGACGGCCGCCTCGCGCCTCGCCGGTCTCGGCCGCGAGATCGTCGCCGCCGGCTACTACGGCGTCAGCGGCCCGATGTCGGCCTTCACGATCGCGTTCCAGGTGCCGAACCTGGTCCGGGCGCTCTTCGCCGACGCGGCGCTGCAGCCCGCCTTCGTGCCGATCTTCACCGAGCAGCTGGAGAAGAAGAACTACCGCGAGGCCTTCCGGCTCGCCTCGAGCCTGCTGCTGGTCGTGACGGTCGTGCTCGGCGCCGTAACCGCACTCTTCGTGCTCGCCGCGCCGCTCATCGTCCCCCTCTTCGCGCCGGGCTTCGAGGGCGAGATCCTCGACCTGACCGTCTCCCTCTCGCGGCTCCTCTTCCCGATCCTGATCGTGCTCGGCGCGAGCGGGGTCGTCGTCGGCATCCTCAACAGCTACGACCGCTTCGGCGCCTTCGCGATCTCGCCGCTCTTCTGGAACCTGACGATCATCGCCGTGCTGGTCGCGGTCGCGCCGACGCTGGAGGGCGACGACCGCATCTACGCCTACGCGATCGGCATCCTCGCCGGCACTGCCGTCCAGTTCCTGATCCCGGCCTTCGACCTCCGCAACACGCCGTTCAAGCTCGAGTGGAGCTTCGAGTGGCGCAATCCCGACGTGCGCCGGGTGCTCGTTCTGATGCTGCCGGTGACGATCAGCCTCGGCCTGATCAACTTCAACCTCCTGATCAACAGCCTCTTCGGCAGCCTCGTCAGCGAGCAGGCCCCGGCCGCGATCGACAAGGCGTTTCGCATCTACCAGCTGCCCCAGGGGATCTTCTCCGTCGCGATCGCGACGGTTCTCTTCCCGACTCTGGCGCGCTTCGCCGCGCGCGGCGCCCACGATGACCTGCGGGCGACGATGGCCAACGGGATGCGCCAGATCCTCTTCGTGCTCGTGCCGGCGGCCGCGGCGGTCCTGGTGCTGTCGGAACCGATGATCCGGCTTGTCTACGAGCGCGGCGAGTTCACGGCGGACCAGACCGAGCTGGTGGCGACGGCGCTCTTCTGGTTCGCCTTCTCGCTGCCGGCCAACGGTCTCTTCCTGCTCCTCACCCGCACCTTCTTCAGCCTGCAGCGACCCTGGGTCCCGACCGGGATCGCCGCCGGCAACCTGGCGATCACCGCACTCGCGGCCCTCGGGCTCTACCACCTCGGAGTCGGGGGCATCGTCGCCTCGACCGCGATCGCCACCGCCGCCACGGTCCTGGCGCAGGGATTCATCCTGCGCCGGATGCTCGGCGGCCTCGAGTTGCCGCGGCTGCTCGACAGCGCCGTGCGGATCACGGTCGCCTCCGCGGCCCTGGCCGCCGTCTCGCTCGGCATCTGGGAGCTGCTCGACGAGGCGCTGGGGCGCGGCCTCGGCGGCCAGATCGCCTCGCTCGGCACGGCACTCAGCGTCGGCGGACTCGTCTACGTGCTGGTTTCACGGCTGCTGCGGATCGAAGAGCTGGACCAGGTGATGCGCGTGGTCCGCCGCCGCTGATGCTCGACCTGTCCCGCTACCTGCTCGGGGTTGCCGATCTGCTCTTGCTCGTCGGGTTCGCTTGGCTGGGGGCGGCGGCGCTGCGGGCGCGGTGGCTGCCTGAGTTCAGAGGAGCGCCGGCGCATCTGGCGACCGCGGTGCTTGCGCTTGCGCTTCTCCTCCTCGTGGCCGAGGCGCTCGGCTCTCTTGGCGCGTTCGAGCCGGTGCCGTATCTCCTGGTCATGGCGTTGGCCGGAGGCGCGCTATGGCTAGGGACGAGGGCGTCGCGGCCCGCGGGTCCTGTCGCCGCAGGGGACCCACCGCCCCTTCCGGTCGCTAAAGCGTCCTCAGGGGCGGTCCCCCCTACGACGCCACCCGCGGGAGGATGGGAGACGTTCGTCGCCCTGCTCGTAGCCGCTGCGGCAGTCCTCAAGTTCGGGACTGAGCTGAAGCCGCATTTGAGTGCGGGGATGACCGGGTTCGACTCGACCTGGTACCACGGGCCGTTCGCTGCCGGGTTCTTCCAGAGCGGCGATACGTGGGAGCTCCACTACATCGCGCCGCAGTTCTTGGCATGGCTGTATCCGGCGAACGCCGAAATTTTCCACGCGGTTGGCATGCACGCCTTCGATCGCGATCTGTTGTCGCCGCTGCTGAACCTCGGATGGTTTGCGGGATGTCTGCTCGCGTGCTGGTGTATCGGCAGGCCGTATGGAGCAGGACCGTGGTCACTTGCGCTCGGCGCGGTTGCCCTGAGCGTTCCGGCGATGGCGGATCAGGCGGGGGAGGCCCGCAACGACATCGTCGGGATCTTCTTCCTACTTGCTGCTGTCGCGATAGCCCTCAACGCCAGCGTTCGCACTTTGTCGGGTATAGCGCGACAAAGTGCGAACGGACTGATCGTCGTGGGCCTCGCGGCCGGACTGGCGGCCGGCACCAAGCTCAACTTCCTCCTGCCTGCCGCTGTTCTCGTGCTAGGACTTCCAGCGCTGGTGAGAAGGGGAGAGAGGACGCGCGCTTACATCGCTTCCGTCGGAGCCGCCCTCATCGGCGGCGGCTACTGGTACCTGCGCAATCTCGTCCACACGGGCAACCCGCTGCCCTGGATCGACTCGCTCGGCCCGATCTCGCTCCCCGCCCCCGACCAGGCCCTCGGCGGCCGCGAAGCGCACAGCGTCCTCGGCTACCTCACCGACGGCACCGTCTGGTCCGACTGGTTCCTGCCTGCCCTCAACGACGGCCTCTGGTTCCTCTGGCCACTTCTCCTGCTCGGCGCGATGGGCGGCCTGCTCCTCGCTCTCGGGCGGGGTGCTGATCCGGCGCTGCGAATTGCCGGCTTGGCGGGCCTCGCAGCAGCTTTCTCATGGCTCGTAGCTCCCACCTCCGCCTCCGGCCCCGAGGGAATGCCCCGCGGCTTCGAGTCCGGCCTCCGCTATCTGGTCCCAGCGCTTGTCCTCGGACTATCGGTCTTACCAACCCAATTGCCCCGCGGGTGGCGTCGTAGGGGGGACCACCCCCGAGGACGCTTCAGCGACCGGAGGGGGTGGTGGGTCCCCTACGGCGACAGGACCCGCGGGCCAGCAGCGTTGGCGTCGCTGGCGGTCGTTGCCGTGATCCTTGCAGCAGCCATCGGCTACCCCCTCCAGCGCCACTACCTGGACCACCGCTACGCGAACCCCTCGTTCACCACCCCCGGCCTCAACGCCGCCTTCGCCTGGGCCCGCGACGTCGAGGACGCCCGCATCGCCACCACCAGCACCCGCCAATACCCCTTCTTCGGCACCGACCTCTCGAACCGCGTCGAGTTCATCGGCAGCGAGCGTCCCCACGGCGGCTTCGTCGCCCCCTCGACCTGCCGCGCCTGGCGGCGCCTCCTCAACGAGGGCGACTACGACTACATGGTCGCCTCCCGCGACCGGATCGAACCCGGAAAGCCGCCCTACCCCAAGACCGTCCGCTGGACTGAAGGCCCCGGCGCTAGGTTCGTCCTGCGAGAGCCCCCGACCGTCGTCTTTCAGCTCTCAGGACCCGTAGACCCATCGGGGTGCGGTTCGGACTAGACGCTCCTCCGGCGGGTCGCGTCGTAGGGGGAACCGCCCCTGAGGAAGCTTTAGCTACCGGAAGGGGCGGTGGGTCCCCTGCGGCGACAGGACCCGCCGACCACCGCCGTCAGTCCCTCATACTCCGCCCCCCGATGGACCGCATCCGCAACTTCTCGATCATCGCCCACATCGACCACGGCAAGTCGACGCTCGCCGACCGCATCCTCGAGATCACCGGCGCCGTCGACCCGAAGAAAATGCGGGCGCAGGTGCTCGACTCGATGGACCTCGAGCGCGAGCGCGGGATCACGATCAAGGCGCATCCGGTCCGGCTGAACTACCGCTCGGCGGCCGGAGACGACTACGTCCTCAACCTGATCGACACGCCCGGGCACGTGGATTTTTCCTACGAAGTCACGCGGTCACTGGCCGCCTGCGAGGGGGCGCTGCTGCTCGTGGACGCCTCGCAGGGAG
>DASWMG010000237.1:0-4629 GCA_036399875.1 Solirubrobacterales bacterium | reverse complement strand
GGGCGCATTTGCTTCGGCCTGCTCGCCGACTATGACTCGATGGAGGACGTCGAAGTCATCTCCAGTGGGCTGGAAGAGTCGCTGGACGAGCTGGAGCAGGCCGCGACCGCTGCTGCCGCCGCTGCCTGATGGCGCTGCTCGTCGCGCTCTTCATCGTCGTCCCGATCGTCGAGCTCTACGTGATCGTCCAGATCGGCCAGGCGATCGGCCTGGTGCCGACGCTGATCCTGCTGCTCGCCGACGCCGTGCTCGGCTCGCTGCTGCTGCGCCAGCAGGGGCGCGGCGCCTGGCGGCGCTTCAACGCGGCGCTGCAGGAGCGGCGCTTCCCGGGCCGGGAGGTGGCGGACGGGCTGATGATCGCGGTCGGCGGCACGCTGCTCTTGACCCCCGGCTTCATCACCGACATAGTCGGACTGGTCCTGCTCGTTCCGCCGAGCCGGGCGTTCGTGCGGCGGCTGATGAGGGCGTACGTCGGCCGCCGCTTCCTGGTCGTCGGACTGGGGGATCGGGCGATGCGCTCACGGGGGCCGGGCGATGCGGAGGGGCCAGGGCGCGGCTACGACTACGAGGGCACCGCCGAGGAGATCGACGCGGACGATCCGCGGCTGGAGGATTCGGGTAGCCGGCCCTCCTAGCGCCGGTCGCCCAGGAGCTCCGTAGAGCCCCGGGCGCCTGACGTCCAACGCTCATGTCGACACGAATTCGACGCTGGTTCCGTTTGTGTCCGTTCCGGCGATTGTGAGCGAGCCGGTCATCGTCGCTTTATGACTTGTGCCGAGAAAGATGCACGCACCGGCGTGGTATTCGGCAGGAATTTCCGACACTGTGAAGTTAGCTGTCAGCTGCTGCGTCAGGTTGGTGTAGCTGACGCCGCCCGCCAGCGCATGGCTTGTGCCAACTGTGATTGTGCAGTTCGGGTGGTGAATTTCGATCGCTTTGCCTGAGGGGCAGATGATTTTGACTGTGCCGTGGACCCGGGTCCCCTGGCTGTAGAACACGTAGTCGCAGCCGTTCATTGTTTTCGGGAAGATGACTCCACCGGTTGTGTGGCATTTGTGATATGTCGGGGTGATTGTTAGTTCCGTAACTGTCGTGGAATTCGTTGTCCCCGTATAAGAGGCTTCGTCGCATTCGAACGTAGTTCCGCCGTCCACGGAGAGCTTCACCTTGTGAGTCGTGTTCTCCGTGCCTTTGATTAGCACGTGTGCCGTTCCGGACGTGAAGTGTCCGTTGGCGGTAGCTGATGCGTTTACCGCGGCTATCGAGCCCGCCGCGACAGCAGCGAGCACGCCGAGACCCAGTGCTTTGAGCTTGAGCTTCATTCCGTTTCCTTCCGTCAGGTTTACTCACTGGGCCACGGATAGCCGCCGAGAAGGAAATGTTCAAGCTAAAGAGATTGCGATCCGGTTAACGCTTCTAAAGTGCAAGCAAACAGCGCATGAGCGTCGCTCGCGTGCGCGGTTTGGCGCGCGTGAGTTGACTACCGCCGCTTCCCAGCGCTCTTCCCCCCGCACCCCGCCGCCTCCACCACCGGCCGCAGCGACTTGCGCTTCCCGTTCTGAGCCCCCAGCACCACCCTGGCCCTGCTGGTGGAGGCACAGAGGTTGGTGGAGTTGACGATCAGCCCCTTCTTTGCCCCCTGCATGCGCAGGACCACCTTGGTCAGGGGGGCGTCGGGGGCCTTGGGGAAGGTGGCTCTGATCCCGCCCCGCACCGAGTCGATCCGTGCCGCCACCTCCACGTCGACCAGCCCGTGCAGGTCGAGGACCATGTCGGGCAGGTCATTGTCGGAGGAGCGCAGGTAGACGGAGCCTTTCAGTGGCTCCTCCAGGAGCGGGGTGGTAGCGGTGACGTGCCCGTAGACGGAGCCTTTGGGGCAGGAATCGGCGGCGAACTGCACCCTGGTGCAGATCGTCCTTATGTGGGCCTGCTCGAGGAAGGCCGAGCGCGGTAGGCGGGTGCGGATCGAGGCGACGTTGGCGTCGCCGGGACGGGGACGGTAGGTCGCCGTCAGCGCCGGGTGAGCGCCGCGCTTGGTGCCGCCCTTCAGCTTCAGCTTGAGGCGCGGCCCAAACCCCAGCCGTGCGCAGTTGTCGACCTGGAATGGCGCCTGCCGACCCACCGGGGAGTCGTCGGCGACGCTGAAGACGTTCGCCCCCCCACCCCAGATCGAGGCGGTGGTGACGAACGGCGAGCAGTTCGTTGGAGTCAGCGTGAAGTTCGGCCTGTCCATGTCCACTCGAACGTCGCGCAGCCGCAGGGGGATTCCCTCGAGGATGTGGGGGATGGGGTCAGAGGCGGCGCCGTCGACCTCGACCTTGGCGGTAAGCGGATCGACCCGCAGCGCCTGGCGCACCACCACGGTCCCGACGTCGAAGGGACCGGCAACCGCGGGGACGATCGCGACGACTGACAGCGGCGCTTTGCCGACCGGGCCGGCCAGATAGAGCGAGCCGGGAACATCCGTGAGCTGGGAGCCGACCCCCGCTTCTCCCCGGACCGTTCCGATCCGAGAGCTCGCGGGACAGGAGGGCGAGGCGATCTCCACCTTGCCGGTCTTCGTTTTGGCGGCGGCGATCGCCGCGTCGGGGCACCTGCCGACGCCCGCCAACTTGGCGAGCAGGCCGGGCGGGAGGTTGGCGTCGAAGCGGGTCAGGTCCTGATCGCCGTCGCGACGGGTGAGGCGCATGTGGAAGGGCGTGTGGGCGCCGGCGTTGGCGTCGAGCGAGCCGGCGCGAAAACCCGGCTCGAAGGGCTGCGGGCCGGTTGGGCAGGGGCCCCCTCCCACTCCGCGCCCGATCGCGAAGGAGGACGAGGTGCTGAAGAAGAGGCCAGGATCGGCGGTGGGGACGAAGTCGGCGACGGTCTCGTAGGGGCCGCATCGCGGCGGGGTGACCAGCGGTCCCCTGTCGCCTCCCTTGAGGCGCAGGCGCACGTCGGAAAGCGGGAAGGGCGGCAGTTCGGGGAAGAAGGCAATCAGTTGCCCGGTATCGCGATCCGCTTCCAGCAGTCCGGGCTGGGTGACGAGCAGCCCCAGCTCGGGATCCCTGATTACGACGTACTGGGCCATCAGTTCGTCGAAGGGGTTCTCCGTGCCGAGCTCGGTGGTCGCCGGGTCGTCCGGGGTCGCCACGTAGACGGCGCCCTGGAGCGTCTTGCCTTCGAGGACAGGGGTTTCCACTTCGACCGTGCCGATCTTGGCGGACTCCGGGCAGCCCTCGCCCGGGGCGGCGAAAGCCGAGTCGGCCGCGACCTGGGTGGGCGAGCAGGCGCCTAGCCCGTCGGCGACCGATGGATTGACGGTCATCCCGACGGGGAAGGTCACTTCCGCGTCGAGGATGTCGGAAGCGGCGACGCCCTCCGGGTCGCTTATCCCTTCGTCTTCGATTGCGATGTCGAACGCGAGCCCAGAGGAGCTCTCCGCCTGGTCGGTGGTGGGCGTCGCGCTGTGCGTCGGTTCGAAGGGCAGGTCCGGGCAACCGGTCATCGACGGGCTTTTGGCCTCGCCTTCGAAGAATTCGGCCGGGCCGGGGTGGACGGGGTCCCCGCTCCACCACGACTCGGCGAAGAAGAACGTCGTCAGCTCTCCATCGCAGGAGCGCGGCAGGGTCAGGAAGGCGCGCTGGGGCATGACCGCCGGACAGCTCGCCTCTTTGGGAAAGTTGCTGAAGCCGCAGTCGCCGCGGTCCGGGTTGTGGGTGGGATCCGCCGGGTTACCCCACAGCACGAAATCCGAGCTTAGGACTTCGGCGATCTGAGACGTGTTTCGCAGCTGGGCCACTACCTGGTAGGGATATTCGTCGGCGATCCCGACTTCGATTACGATCGGCGCCTCGGCGACGACGAAGCCGAGCTTTGCCGCGATGCCCGGGGCGGGGACCATGTTGTAGACGGCTACGGTTTCTTCGCCTTCGGTGCCGGTGCCGCCGCCCAGTTTGACGGTGAGCTGACCGACGGCACTCGAATCGGGGCAGCCGGGATGGCTGAAGATGTCGGAGGTGAGGAAGTCGATCGTCTCGCAGCGGGGAACGGCGGTGGGGTTGCCGACGAAGCCCGGCGGCAGGACGACATCGAGGTTGCGCAGCGCCCCGTCGACGACATTCACTTTTTTCTCGGGGTGAACTTTGCTGTTGACTTTGAAGAAGGTGCGCATTGCATAAGGGTGGGAGCCCGCCTGGCGGGCCGGCGTGCCGTGTTTTTCAGTGAAGGAGACCGAGAGGCCGGAGAGGCCGAAGGCGGCCCGGGCGGGAGTTGCGCCGAGGCACCCGGCGAGCAGGACCGTCAGGACCAAAAGCAGTCCGATCCGCCTCATCGCCTTGCCCTCTGCCTGTGGGCGGCTTTGCGCCTGCGCTTGACACATTTGACCTTGCCGGCGCGCCTCACCCTGCGCTTGCCCTTCGGACAGCGCCTCGGTTTGGGTTTCACCGTTACATTGCCCGCGCCCGATGACGTTTCCGTCGGTGGAATCGCCTCGGGCAAGGGTGGGGACGGGCTCTGGCAGGCTTCCCCCGCGCAGGGGGCTGGGGTCTGGGGTTCGGGGAAGCCGCCGCCGACGCGGGCGACGTAGACGTCGTTTAGGCCGTAGTCGGGGCCGACGAGGGAGCTCTGGGTGCTGAAGAAGATGTTGTC
>DASWMG010000236.1:0-2301 GCA_036399875.1 Solirubrobacterales bacterium | reverse complement strand
CCGCGGTCGTGGCCCCGTTCGCACTGCTTGGATCCCCGCAGCGGTCGCGCCTCTTGCTCGGCGCCATCGGAGCCGCGATGGCAATCGCACTCGCCGCCTGGCCCGCCTTCGGCTGGGACTGGCTGAGCGCCTTCGGGCTGGCCGGCGAGAACCAGGACCGGACGAGCTACATGAGCGTCCCGGTCGCGGTCGCCCGCATAACCGGCCTTGACGCGAACCCGGTTCGCGCCGCGGCGCTGGCGCTCTACGGCCTCTCGGTGGTGTCGCTCCTGATCTGGACCTGGCGCGGCGGCGACTGGCTCCGCGCCGCCGCCTGGGCGACCCTCGGCCTCCTCCTAGCCACCTCCTGGCTCCTCCCCTGGTACTTGGTCTGGCTCCTGCCCCTCGCCGCTCTCTCGAGAGACACCCCCCTCCAGCTCCTAACCCTCTCCCTGACCGCCTACCAACTGGGCGCCCGCATCCCGCTCTGACACCGGCGCGGCCGGGCCGAGGCGGGGTGTCCCCCGAACGGGCGGATACTCAAAACGCCGGCCTAATTCAGGCCGGCGTTTGTCCGGGCGGGGGATATCCCGCCTCGGCCCCCTCGTCCACCTCGGCCGCTTCCTCCTCCGGCGAGGGATGCAAGACCCCGGTCGGGATCGACCACCCCTCGCGTTTGCCAAGCGCCGTCACCGCCCCGACGTATACGAGCTCGACCACGGTCATCACCCCGCGGACGACGATCGCGATCAGCGAGGCCAGCGCGAAGCTCTGCCCCGGCACGGCCACCTTGACCGCCCAGGCGAAGGCGGCGTCGCGAATGCCGAGGCCGGCCGGTGCGACAAGGGTGACGAGGGCGGCCACGTAGCCGACCGCCTGCGCAGAGCCGACCGTGAGGATCTCGCTGTAGGGAATCTTGCTCACCGACCTGGCCACGCAGTAGAGGCCGATCGCGACCACACCCCAGTTGAAGGCGTAGAAGGCGAGCAGGGCGACGATGCCGCGTAGCGAGATCACCGCGGGCAGCGGTTCCCGGCCGAAGGCCGCCAGGGCACGATCGACGAGAGGCCGGAAGACCCGCGGGCTCAGCAGGATGAGCAGGATGGGGATCAGGAGCAGGACCGTCCAGCGCAGCGGCTCGCCGTCCAGATCCGGATGGCTGATGATGAAGTACGCAGCGACGCCAATCGCCGAGGTGGCGGAGATCGCCTGTTCGTAGACGATGCTGGCCAGGGTGATCCGTCGCGAGACCCCCGCCCGCTCGGAGAGGAGCAGGCGACCGAGCACGTAGAGGACGCTGCCGGGCACGTAGCGGGCGAGCAGCGGCTGGCCCCAGGCGACCTGCGCCCGACCCATCCCGATCTGGTGTCCCAGCGAGCGCAGGATCAGGTCCCAGCCCAGTGCGCTCAGCGCATAGAAGAGAGTCAGGAAGAGAAAGCCCGGAATCAGCCAGAAGACGTGGAAGTGGACCCCCTCGTCGCGGATCTCGGCCCACTGATTGACGACGGTGAGCACCAGGAAGCCGAAGACGAGGAGGGCGATCCCGAGCTGGATCGCGAGCCGAACGCCCTTGCTGCGCGGCGGCCTGCTCCCGATCCGGGACGCCGCCGCTCCGACTCGGTGGAGGAATGGTTGCCGGTCGTCCACGTCGGGCCGCACATTAGTCGTCGTACGGGTCGCTCACGCAGCGGTGGAGAATGCGGGACATGGGCGAGTTCGACCTGCTGGAGAAGATCCGCGAACGGCTGGGGCCAGGCGGGCCGCGCCTCGTCCTGGGCAGCGGCGACGACGCGGCCGTGACCATGCCGGGCGGCGCCACCGCGACCTCCGTCGACGCCGTCGTCGAGGGCGTGCACTTCCGGCGCGACCGCGCATCGCTCGCCCAGATCGGTCACAAGGCGCTCGCAACCGCGCTCTCGGACCTGGCCGCGATGGGCGCCGAGCCGGGCGAGGCCTACGTCTTCCTCGGGATCCCGCCCGACCTCGATGAGGCTGGCTGTCTCGAGCTTCTCGACGGGATGCTCGCGCTGGCGACCGCAACGGCAACGACGCTCAGCGGCGGCGACGTCTCCCGCGCCCCGGCCCTGACCGTGACGACCACCGTCGTCGGGCACGCCGCGACGCCGGAGGACTTCGTCGCTCGCGCCGGCGCCCGGCCGGGCGACGTCCTCGCGGTTACCGGCGAGCTCGGCGGCGCGGCCGCTGGACTGTTGCTGCTCGAAGGAGGGGCCGGTGGAAGAGTTGAGCCGGCTATAGGCGGTCAAACCACGCCATCGTCCCCACAAGCGGATCTGATCGACCGTCAGCTGACCCCGCAGCCTC
>DASWMG010000235.1:0-18228 GCA_036399875.1 Solirubrobacterales bacterium | reverse complement strand
CCTCGGGCAGGTCGAGGCCCTCGCGCAGGAGGTTCACGCCGACCAGGACGTCGTACTCGCCCAGTCGCAGGTCGCGGATGATCTGGATGCGCTCGAGCGTGTCGATCTCCGAGTGCAGGTAGCGCACCTTGAAGCCCATCTCGAGCAGGTAGGCGGTCAGGTCCTCGGCCATCTTCTTGGTCAGCGTGGTGACGAGGACGCGCTCCTTCGCCTCGGCCCGCGCCCGGATCTCGTTCATCAGGTCGTCGATCTGGTTCTTGGTCTCGCGCACCTCGATCTCGGGGTCGACGATCCCGGTTGGGCGGACGATCTGCTCGACGGTGCGGCTCGCTTCGGCGCGCTCGAAGGGTCCCGGCGTCGCCGAGACCATCACCAACTGGTCGACCCGGGCCAGGAACTCGTCGAACTTGAGCGGCCGGTTGTCCATCGCCGAGGGCAGCCGGAAGCCGTAGTCGACCAGGGTCGTCTTGCGCGAGCGGTCCCCCTCGTACATGCCGCCGATCTGCGGGATCGTCTGGTGGGACTCGTCGACGAAGCAGACGAAGTCGTCGGGGAAGTAGTCGATCAGGGTGTGGGGAGGGCTGCCGGGAGGCCGACCGTCGAGGATGCGCGAGTAGTTCTCGATCCCTGAGGTGAAGCCGATCTCCTTCAGCATCTCGATGTCGTACGCCGTGCGCTGGCGCAGCCGATGGGCCTCCAACTGCTTGCCTTCGCCTTCGAATTCGGCCGTGCGCGCGTTCAGTTCTTCGCGGATCTCCTCGACCGCGCGCTCCAGGGTCTCGTCTTTGGTCACGTAGTGCGACGCCGGCCAGACCGAGACGTGGTCGATCACGTCGAGGATCTCGCCGGTCAGCGGGTCGAAGTGATGGATCGCCTCGATCTCGTCGCCGAAGAGGGAGATCCGGTAGGCCGACTCGGCGTAGGAGGGCATGATCTCCAGCACCTCGCCGCGGACCCGGAAGGTGCCGCGGCCGAGCGCCGCGTCATTGCGCTGGTACTGGATCTTGACCAGCTTGCGCAGGACCTCGTCGCGGTCGATTTCCTCGCCGACCTTGAAGAGCTGCATTTTTTCGTTGTAGACCTGGGGCGAGCCGATCCCGTAGATGCAGGAGACCGAGGCGACGATGATCACGTCGCGGCGGGCGAAGAGCGCCGCGGTCGCGGCGTGGCGCAGCCGGTCGATCTCGTCGTTGATCGAGGAGTCCTTCTCGATGTAGAGGTCCTGGGCCGGGACGTACGCCTCGGGCTGGTAGTAGTCGTAGTAGGAGACGAAGTACTCGACCGAGTTCTTCGGGAAGAACTCGCGGAACTCGTTGCAGAGCTGCGCGGCCAGCGTCTTGTTGTGGGCGATCACGAGGGACGGCCGCTGCACCTCGGCGATCGTCGCCGCCATCGTGAAGGTCTTGCCGGTCCCGGTCGCCCCGAGCAGGGTCTGGAAGCGCTCCCCGGCTCGCAATCCCTCCGCCAGTCCCGCGACCGCCTTGGGCTGGTCGGCGGTCGGCGTGTAGGCCGGGTTCAGCTCGAACTTGGGCACCGGCTCACCTTAGCGAGCGGCCGCGCCGGCTCAGACCGCCTCCCGTCCGGGGTACGAAGCGTAAACGGCCGGGTTCCCGAAGGCGGTACCTTGTCTGTAGAGCCTTTGTCGGCAGCAACAGAGAATGCCGCGCATGCAACCAAGAGACAGATTCGCGATCAACCTACGTAAGGCCCGGCAGACGGCGAGGATCTCCCAGGAGGAGCTCGGCTTCCGCTGCGATCTACACCGCACCGAGATATCGCTGCTCGAGCGGGGCGGGCGCGAGCCGCGCCTCGGCACGATCGTGAAGCTGGCCAGCTCGCTCGACGTGACGCCGGAAGAGCTCTGCACCGGAATCCGCTGGATCCCGAAATCGCAGAAGTTCCAGTACAAGAAGTAGCGCTCGGCTACGGCAGGAATTCTTCGAGCAGGTCCTGAGCGGGGCCGAGGAAGCCCTGCGCTTCGTCGATCAGCCCGCTGGCGTCCTTGACCAGCGGGATCGCCTGGTCGAGCGGCAGCCGCCGCACGGTCTCGCGCAGCGGCCCGGCCAGCAGCGGGCTGAGCGCGCCGGCCCGTTCGGCGTCGTCCACCGCGCGCACCAGGCCGGCCCGGATCGCCCGCGCCAGCTCCGCGTCCGAGAGGTCGTAACGCCGCAGGAAACGCTCGCGAGCGCGCGGCGTCGCCAGCGCCCGCGCCAGGGTCTCTCGGGTCACGCCCAGCTCGCAGGCCGCGCCGTCGAGCGCCGAGAGCGAGAATTGCTCGGCGATCTCTTCGATGCTGCCGGGGTCGCGCCATTCGCGCGGCTCGCACGGGTCCTGCACCTGAGCAGGGGCGTAGTCGGAGCCGCCGGCGGCCAGGTAGGCGCCGACTAGGGCGAGCGAGGCGACCGCCGCGAGCGCGATCAGCAGCCAGCCGCGGTCGCCGTCGGCCGCCCTCACAGCTCCACCCTCCGCGCCAGCCCGATTGGCAGCAGCGCCAGCAGCCCGATCGCCGCGCCGAGCCCGAACGACGGGCTGAAGGCGTGGGTTGCGCCGCGGTCGAGCTGGTCCTGCAGTTCGTCGCGCAGCCCCACCACTTCGTCCCGTTCCTCCGGGTCCTCGGGGAGCGGCTCGAAGATCGGGTCGATCCGCGGCACTTTGCCCCGCTCGTCTTCGAGCCGGTCGTCGAGGCGCTGCGACAGCTCCAGCTTGAGCAGCGGCCTGACCGGCGAGTCGAGGACGACCGCCGTCCCGGAGGCGATCGCGTCGCGGCGCTGCTCAGCTATATCGGCGGTGAAGAGCGGCGTCAGCGCGATCAGGCCGATCGCGACGCCGGCGTGACGCGAGGCGATCGTCCAGCCACCGTGGATCGCCTGCGGGGCGCGGCCCGCGAGGGCCGTCTCGGTCAGCGCCGAGAGCACGAGCGCCAACCCGACGCCGACCAGGATCTGCGGGGGCAGCGTCAACGCGATCTCGGCCTTCGGCAGCAGCGCCAATCCGCCGAGGCCGCCGGAGACGAGGATCGCGCCGGCCGCCGCCCGCGCCTTCGCGCCCGCGACCTCGGGACCGATGCGGCTGCCGAGCAGCGCCGCGAGCGGCATCACCGTAACGACGACCGCGGCGCCGATCGGGGTCAGCCGCCAGCCCTCGATCAGCAAGAGGACGAGCAGGAAGAGCGCGGCGGCGATCGCCGCCGAGGTCATCGCCAAGGCCAGGTTGGCGAGCAGGTGCGGACGGCCGGTCCGGCGCAGCTCGGACGAGATGACCCCGGTGGCGGCCTCGTGGCGGGCGACGGCGAGCACCGGGACGCCGGCGGCGATCGCGATCGGCGCCTGGATCAGGAAGATCGATTGCCAGGAGACCAGCTCGGTGAGCAGGCCGCCGACCGCGGGGCCGAGCGCGGCGCCGGTCGCGCCCGCGGCTGCCCAAATCGCCGCTGCCCGGCGCTCGGAGCCGACCTGGGCCGGCAACAGCTCCAGCACCGCCGTCACCGCCGCGGCGCCGCCCAGCGCCTGCACGCAGCGCGCCGCGATCAGAGTGCCGAGCTCGGTAGACAGCCCGCAGGCGATCCCGGCGCCGGCGAACACCGCAAGGCCGACGGCGGCGGTGCGGCCCGGGCCTACCCGGCGGCCGAGGTGGGCGATCGGCACGGCGGTCAGCGCCAGGACGAGGTTGAAGGAAACCAGCACCCAGGTAACGCCGGCGACGCTGGTGTCGAGATCGCGGTAGATCTCGGGCAGGGCGAGGACGACGATCGAGGAGTCGGCGAGGACGAGGCCGACCGCGACCGCGAGGGCGGCGAGGCGGGGTCGCGGCTCACTCACCGGTAGCCCAGCTCCCGCGGATACGTCTCCCGGTACTCCTCGCGCTTGTCAAGCACGTTCTCGACATAGCTACGAGTTTCCCCGAAACGGATGTCCTCCAGCTCCATCTCCGCCCCACCCCACTTCTCGACGTTGCCGAGGCCGGCGTTGTAGGCGGCCAGCGCGGCAACCTCGTTGTCGTCCAGCGCGTCGAGCAGGTAGCGCATGTAGAAGGTGCCGTAGGCGATGTTCACGTCGGGGTCGGAGAGGTCCTCGAGCACGAACTCGGTGCCCTTGCTCTTGCGGGCGATGAAGCGAGCCGTGTCGGGGGTGATCTGCATCAGGCCGCGGGCGTCGGCGTGCGAGGTCTGGTCGCGGAAGTGCGACTCGGCGTAGATCATCGCCGCGACCAGGGCCGGCTCGACGTTCCACTCAGCGGCCTCCTGGCGGATCACGTCCTCGTGGCGAAGCGGCAGGGTTAGCTCCTGGATCGCGTCGTCGACCTTGCCGAACACGCCCAGAGCCACCCCGGCGGCAAGGCCCGCGACGAGGACGACGACCATCGCGAGCAGGCGGCGCCTGCGGGTCGTCTGAGCGCGCCGGCTGCGCTTCCGGCTCATCCCTTCAGCTTGCCGAGGAGAACGGACAGGGCGCGCTCGAGGTCCTCGATGCTGCCGTCGTTCTCGACCACGTGCTCGGCCCGGGCGGCCTTCTCGGGCTGGCTCAGTTGGCGCGCCTCCCGCTCGGCGACCAAAGCGTGACCGCGGGCCTCGGCGCGCTCGCGGCGCAGCTCGTCGGCGGTGACGACGGCGACCGTGGTGTCGAAGACCGCCTCCATCTCGGACTCGAAGAGCAGCGGCACCTCGACGACGGCGACCTCGCTGCCCTCGGCCAGCGAGTCGAGCCACGCCTTGATCCTCGTCCCGACCAGCGGATGGATCTGCGCCTCCAGCCAGCTCAGCTGGCCGGGATCGGCGAAGACGATCTCGCCGATCCTGGTGCGGTCGACGCGACCCGCCGGAGCGACCTCCTCCCCCCAGCGCTCGACCAGCCGGCCGAGCAGCGGTTCGGACTCGAGCAGCTCGTGGACGACCGCGTCGCTGGAGATCGTCGCCGCGCCGAGCCGATCGAAGGCGGCAAGCGCCTCGGACTTGCCGGCCGCGATGCCGCCGGTGAGACCGATCGTCAGCGGCGGCGCCAAGGACGCCGCTCAGACCTGCTCGGACTCGCTCGTCTGCTCTTGGTCGCCGGCGGGCTCGCCGTCGGCGTCGCCCTCGCCCGCGGCCTCGTCGACGTCGTCGGGCGAATCCGGCCGCTCCTGCACCGATTCCCCCTCCTGAGGCGCCGCTTCACCCTCCTGCGCCTCGCCGGGCTCTTCCCCGGGGGCCTCGCCATTCGACTCGGCAACCGGCTCCGCAACTTCCTCCTGAGCAGCCGTCTCCTGCGCTGCCGCCTCTGGAGTGGGCGGTACAGCCTCCTCAGCGATGGGCTCCACGTCCTCTGACCCAGCGGCCGGGGCGCTGGCCTCCTCGGCCACAGGCTCCGGCGACGCCTCTTCCGACGCCTCTTCCGCGGGTGGCGTGGAGGATGGGTCGTCGCCCGCAGCTTGCGAGGACGACGAGACATCCTCCGCGACAGGACCCGCGGCCCCACCGTCTGAGCCCTGGGCGTCAGACCCCTCGCCCGAAGCCGCTTCCATCTGCGCCCCAAGGTCGCCCATCGGCATGTTCTGCCCCTCGACCCGCTTGATGCTCAGCGACAACCGCCGCCGCTCCTCGTCGATCTCGAGGATCTTGACGTTCAGCTTGGCGTCGGGCTGGACCACCTCGCTCGGGTTCTCGACGTGGTGGTCGGCGAGCTCGGAGATGTGGACGAGGCCCTCGACGCCGGCCAGGATCTCGACAAAGGCGCCGAAGGCGACCACCTTGGTGACCGTGCCCTCGAGCACGTCGCCGGAGCGATGGGTGCTGATCACCCGCTGCCAGGGGTCCTCCTGCGTCTGCTTGAGACCGAGCGAGATGCGCTGGCGGTCGCGGTCGATGTCGAGCACTTTGATCCGCACCGTGTCGCCGATCGAGACGACCTCGGAGGGATGGTTGACGTGGCTCCAGGAAAGCTCGGAGATGTGGACGAGACCGTCGATCCCGTCGAGGTCGACGAAGGCGCCGAAGTCGACGATGTTGGAGATCTTCCCCTCGACGATCTGGCCCGGCTCCAGCCGGCCGAGGATCTGCTCGCGCACCTCCTTGCGCTCTTCCTCGAGCACGGCGCGCCGCGAGAGGACGACGTTGTTGCGGCTGCGGTTGAGCTCGATCACTTTGCACTCGAGCGGCTGGCCGAGGAACTCGTCGAGGTTGTGGACGCGGCGGATGTCGACCAGCGAGGCGGGCAGGAAGCCGCGCACCCCGAGGTCGAGGATGAGACCGCCCTTGACGACCTCGATCACGTTGCCCTCGACCGGTTCGCCCGACTCGGCGGCGGCCTCGATGCGGCGCCACGCCTTCTCGAAGCGTGCCCGCTTCTTGGAGAGGACCAGCCGGCCCTCGCTGTCCTCCTTGGTGAGGACGAGCGCGTCGAGCTCTTCGCCGAGCTCGACCTCCTCGGCCGGGTCTACCGACTTGCGGATCGAGAGCTCGGTCGAGGGGATGACCCCCTCCGACTTGTAGCCGATGTCGACGAGTACCTCGTCCTTGTCGATCCGGACGACCTTGCCTTTGACGACGTCCCCCTCGTCGAAGGAGACCATCGTCGCCGCGTAGTTGGGGACGACCTTGCCCGCTACTTCGAGCAGCAGACCCCCGGAGCCCTCGACGGGGACCCCGGCTGGTTCTGATGGACTGGTCGTATCGGTCACGGACACAGCGGCAGATAATTACACGAAATTCCGTGCCCTGTACTCTGGCGCCGTGCCGATCCGGGCCACCAAACGAGGCGAGGAACGGGGTCCCCTGTCGGGCAGCCACGACGTGCTGATCTGCGGCGCCAGCTTCGCGGGTCTGGCCGTGGCGCGCGAGCTGGCGGGCAGCGGCGCCGACGTGATGATCGTCGATCGCTACGAGATCGGCGAGCGCCAGACCTCCGCCTGCGGCATCCCGACCGACTGGCTGCGCGCGACCGGGCTGATGGAGGCCGAGCGGCAGCGCTTCGACTCGCTGACGATCCACACCCCGCACGGCAGCAGGCGTTATCGGCTGCCCTGGAGCTTCTCGACCTTCGACTACCGCGAGCTGTGCCAACTGCTCTGGCGCGACTGCGACGCCCGCTTCGAGACCGCCAAGGTCAACGGGCGCGCCGCGCCGGCCGATCGCGACGGGGCGATCGCGGTCGAGACCGACCGCGGCGTCCTCTCGGCCCCGCTGGTCGTGGACGCGCTTGGCTGGCGACGGATGCTGGCCAGCGACGACGGCTTCCAGCCACCGGACGCGCCGCTCTCGCGTGGGCTCGAGGTCCACCCGCACGGCAGCGGGGAGGATCTGGAGATCTGGATCGACCGTCGCTACGTGCCGGCCGGCTACGGGTGGTCCTTCCCGGCACGCGACGAGCTGCGGATCGGCGTCGGCTCCTTCGACCCCCGCTTCCACGTCCGCCAGACGACCGAGCTGCTCGCCGAGGACCTCGGGCAGGACCGCGTCCGCTACCAGGGGAACTGGATCCCGCACGAACTGCGCCGGGCGACCGAGGGCGGCGTCTTCTTCGCCGGCGACTCCGCCGGGCACTGCCTGCCGCTGACGGCCGAGGGAATCAGGACGGCGCTCTACTTCGGGATCGCCCTGGGGCGTGAGCTGCGCGGCGTGATCGAGGGACGGCAGGAGCGCGACGACGCCGCCGCCAGCTACGCCGCGTTCCACGACCGCCACGAGTGGAAGTTCCGCTGGATGCTGCGCGCCCAGCGGCTGGTGCCGCGGGTGCCGCCCCGGGTGCTCGGGCCGCTGATCCGCCTGATGGGGCGCAAGCGCTTCGTCGACTGGTCCTTCAGCCACTACCTGCGGATCGCGCCGCCCGACCTGGCCTGGGAGGCGCCGCCCGGGCGCGGCGGCTCAGCGCACGACGAGAACGGTTCCGGCGAGCAGCAGCGCGACGCCGACCAGCCGCTCGGGCGTCAGCGCGACCTCGTCGAGGCCGAATAGGCCGAGCCGGTCAATCGCGACCGAGGCGGTGAGCTGCGCCGCGACGGTCAGCGCCGCGACGCCGCCGGCGCCGATCACCGAGACCGCGATCAGCGCGTTGGTGACGTAGAGGGCGCCGAGCAGCCCGCCGAGCAGGTAGTACCAGCTGACGTCGAAGGTGTTGCCGATACCGCCGGCCTTGCCGCTCAGGACGACGATCGCGGCGAGCGCCACGGTGCCGATCACGAAGGAGACGAGCGCCGCCGGCAGGTTGCCGGTAGCCCGGCCCAGTTCGGCGTTGATCGGGGCCTGCAGGGCGATCAGGCCGCCGGCGACGGCGGTCAGCAGGATGGCCACCCCTCGGTCCATGGCGCCATCCTCTCAGGCGACGTGGCGGCCGCCGTCACCCGCGGCGTGATTCCCGGCGAGCGGGCGTGTTCATCATTGAGAGATGCCGCCGCCAGCACACGGACTCGCCCCTCGCCTGATCGCCGGCCCGACGCTGCGCATGCAGTCCGACCGCCGGCTGGTGCGCCTGGTCCGCGAAGGCTACGAGACCGCCTTCGAGGAGATCGTCCGCCGCTACGGGCGTCCGCTCGGCCGCTACGCCGGGGCGATCGTCGGCTCGCGCTCCGAGGACGTCACCCAGGACGCCTTCTCCAAGGCGCTGCTGGCGCTGCGCCGCGACGACGCCGAGATCGAGCTGCGCCCCTGGCTCTACCGGATCGTCCGCAATACGGCGCTCAACGACCTGCGCGACCGGCCGCCGGCGGCCGCCGAGCTGGCCGAGGCAATCGCGGGCGGCGAGAGCCCGGCCGAGAGGATCGAGCAGCGCGAAGAGCTGACCACGCTGATGGACCGGCTGCGCGCCCTGCCGGAGGCGCAGCGGGCGGCGATCGTGATGCGCGAGCTGGAAGGGCTCAGCCACGACGAGATCGCCGCCGCGCTGGGGATGAGCGGGGGAGCGGCGCGCCAGGCGATCTACCGGGCGCGTCAGGCGCTGCGCGACGCGGCCGGGATGCTCGTGCCGCTGCCGCTGCTGAAGGCGGCGCTGGCAGCCGACAGCCCCGCCGCGGCCGAAGCGGCCGGCGGTGCGATCGGGCTCGCGGGGGCGGGGATGGCCGTCAAGGCGACCGCGGCGACCGTGCTCGTCGCCGGGACCGTCGGCGCGGGCGTCGCCCTGCAGGACACTGGCGAGCGGCGAGACGACGCGCCGAAGATGAGCGTGAAGGCCAGGGACGCGGCCACGCCAGCCGCCGCGATCGGCGGCGACTCGTCCGGCCCGGGCGGCTCGAGCAGCTCCGGGCCAGGGCCCGGGGACGGCGGTGACGGAAGCTCGAACAGCGGCCCGGGCGGCAGCGGATCGGATGACCGCGGTCGCGACGACCGGAGCGGCGAGGGCGATGGGGACGAGCTGGAGATCGAGCGGGAGCGCGACGGCGGCGAAGACCGCTCTGAGCCGAGCGGCGGCGACCGCTCCGGCTCGGGCGGCGGGGGCGAAAGCCGTTCCGGGCCTTCGGGAGGCAGCGAGCCGGAGCCCGAGGACGACCCAGCGGAAGAGATCGAGATCGAAGACAGCTCAGGGCCGAGCGAAAGCTCCGGCTCCGGCGACGAATCGGGCTCTGGGAGCCTCAGCTCCGGCTCGAGCGGATCCGGCTCCAGCG
This sequence comes from Solirubrobacterales bacterium, assembly GCA_036399875.1. Lineage (GTDB taxonomy): Bacteria > Actinomycetota > Thermoleophilia > Solirubrobacterales > 70-9 > VRUE01. The sequence continues at coordinate 8,661 of DASWMG010000235.1, read as the reverse complement.
GCGGCGGCTCGGAATCGAGCGGCTCCGGTTCGAGCGGCTCGGAATCGGAATCCAGCGGCAGCTCGGAAGACGATTTCGAGGACGACTGACGCTACTTCGCGTCGAGCCAGTCGGCGCCGACTCCGACGTCCACCTCAAGCGGCGGGTCGAGCGCGTAGGCGCGGCACATCTCGCGCCGCACCAGCGTCGTCGCCTCCTCCATCTCCCCCGGCGGTCCCTCGAAGAGCAGCTCGTCGTGGATCTGCAGGACCAGCCGCGTCTCCATGCCGGACTCGCGCAGGGCGGCGTGGCAGCTCACCATCGCCACCTTGATGATGTCGGCGGCAGTGCCCTGGATCACGGTGTTGACGGCGAGCCGCTCGCCGAGCCGCCGCGTGTTGGGATTGCCGGAGCGCAGCTCGGGGATCGACCGGCGCCGGCCCATCAGCGTCGTCACGAAGCCCTCCTCCTGCGCCCGCTCGATCGTCCGCTCGCGGAAGGCGCGCACGGCCGGGAACCGCTCCAGGTAGCGGGCGACGAATTCCTCGCCCTCCTTGCGCGGGATGTTGAGCCGGTCGGCGAGGCCGAAGCCGGTCAGCCCGTAGACGATCCCGAAGTTGACCATCTTCGCCTTCGAGCGCTGGCCGACGTCGACCTCGTCGCGCTCGATCTCGAACACCTCGGCGGCGGTCGCGGCGTGAACGTCTTCGCCTTTCGCGAAGACGTCTTTCAGCACCCCCTCGTCGGCGACGTGGGCGAGGACGCGCAGCTCGACCTGGCTGTAGTCGGCCGACAGGAGCTGAGCGCCGTCCTCGGCGACGAAGCAGGCGCGGACGGGGCGGCCGATCTCGGTGCGGATCGGGATGTTCTGCAGGTTGGGGTTGGTGCTGGAGAGGCGCCCGGTGGTCGTCGAGGCCTGGTTGAACGTGGTGTGGACGCGACCCGTCTCGGGGTCGATCAGGTCGGGCAGCGTGTCGAGGTAGGTGCTCTTCAGCTTGGTCAGCTCGCGCCAGTTCTCGATCTTCTCGACGATCGGGTGCTCGTCGCGGATCTGGGCGAGGACCCGGGCGTCGGTGGAGAAGCCGGTTTTCCCGCGCCGCTTGCGGGTCAGGCCGAGCTTCTCGAAGAGCACCCGGCCGACCTGCTGCGGCGAGCCGATCGTGAACTCCTCCTCGGCCAGCTCGAAGATCTCCCTTTCGAGCGTCGCGATCCGCTCGCCGAAGCCGGCGCCGACCTCAGAGAGCCGCACGGCGTTCAGCTTCAGCCCCTCCCGCTCCATCGCGGCGAGCACGTGGACGAGCGGCAGCTCGACGTCGCGCAGCAGCGGCGTCAGCTCCAGCTCCTCGAGCCGCGGCCGCTGCGCCTCGGCGAGGGCGGCGACGAGTCGCGCTTCCTCGGCCGGGTCGAGGCCCGCCTCGACCTCCTCGCCCAGCGCCAGCTGCCCGTCCTCCTCGTCGCTTTCGGCCGCGGCCTTGGCGGCGACCGTCTGGGCGAGGCCGATGCCGGCGTCGGCGGCAAGCTCGACCAGATCGTAGGTGCGACGCTGCGGCTCCAGCAGGTAGGCGGCGAGCACCGTGTCGTGCTCCAGCTCGACCTCGACTCCCTCGCGGGCCGCGGCGGCCAGCAGGCCGTGGCGACCGCCCCCGAGCGACTTGGCGTCGTGGGCGACGAGCGGCTTTCCGGCGAGGCCGGCCGCCAGCTCGCCGAGCGATGCCGAGCCCCTGAGGACCCGCTCGCCGTCGTCGGCCGCCCAGAGGTCGCCGGCGACGGCCACCGCGACGGGCCCTTCGCCGAGGTCGGCGGGCGAGCCCTCCGCCGCCTCCACCTCCAGCTCGGTCTCGACGCTGCGGCCCGGCACCGCCTCGCCTTCCGGCAGCCCCTCTTCGAGCCGTTCCATCACGGCGCGCAGCTCGAACTCGCGCATGAACTCGCGCAGCGGGCCGCGGTCGGGCCGGGCGCCCATCACCGCCTCGAGGTCGATGCCGGTCTCGATCTCGCAGTCGAGCGTCGCCAGTTGCTTGGAGATGCGCGCGTCGTCGGCGTGCTCGACCAGGTTCTGCTTGCGCTTGGCGCCGGAGATGTCGTCGACGCTGGCGAGCACCTCCTCCAGCGAGCCGAACCGCTGCAGGAGCTGGGCAGCGGTCTTGTCGCCGATGCCCGGAACGCCGGGGATGTTGTCGGAGGTGTCGCCTTTGAGCCCGATCAGATCGGTGACCAACTCGGGCGGCACCCCGTAGCGCTCGACCACGCCGTCGCGGTCGTAGACCTTCGTGTCGGTGACGCCGCGGGAGGTGGTCATCACGCGGATGCCGTCCCCGACCAGTTGGTAGACGTCGCGATCGCCGGAGACGACCATCACCGGGATGCCGCGCTCGCGGGCGCGATGGGCGAGCGTGCCGATCACGTCGTCGGCCTCGTATCCGTCGACCTTGACGTTGGTGTAACCGAAGGCTTCTACGAGCGGCATCAGGTGCGGCCACTGCTCGGCGAGCAGGTCGGGACGGGACGGGCGGTGCGCCTTGTAGAGGTCGTAGGTCTTCTCGCGGCCCGACATCCCGGCGTCCCAGGCGACGACGACCCCGGCGGGCTTGTGCTCGACGATGATTTTGACCAGCATCGAGGCGAGGCCGTAGATCGCGTTGGTCGGCCTCCCGTCGCTGGTCCCGATCGACTCGGGGAGGGCGAAGAAGGCGCGGTATGCGAGCGAGTTGCCGTCGAGGAGGAAGAGCTCTCCCGTCTCCTCAGCCGCGGCCGCCTTGGCCTTTGCTTTCTCGGTCGTGGGCATCGCGGCCAACTCTAAGGGCACGGGCCAGCGCCCTCGCGACGCGCTCCGGCTCCTCGTCGATCTGCTTTTCGGAGAAGCGCACGACCTCGTAGCCGGCGCTCCGCAGGCGCAGGTCCCGGTCGCGGTCGTCCTGGAAGGCGATGCGCCCGCGGTGGTACCGGTAGCTGTCCGTTTCGACGACGAGCCGGCGGTCGCGCCAGAGGAAGTCGACCAGGTCCCGGCCGATCGGGACGTTGACCTCGGGCGCCGGCAGGCGGTGGAGGCGACAGAGGCCCAGGAAGTCACCCTCGAGGTCGCTGCGGGTGCGATCGCTCGCGATCTCGTCGCTGAGCGGGAGGCCGAGCACCTCGGCTTGGCGGACCGCGCGGCGCAGTTCCCACTCGGAGAGTGAGCCCAAACGGTTGGCTGCGACCGCGCGGCTGAGATCGGCGATGGTCCGGGCTGGCGTCGTTATGGGAATTCCGTTTCGGAGCGTCACATGGGCAGGTAAGAGGGTGAGGGATCGGTGCAGCCGAATTCCGGAGCGGCGGCGCTTCCCGCCGTCGCCTGGGACCGAGACGTCAACCGATCCGTCGCGCGGCTCCAGCAGTCCCCAAAGCTCAGTCGCACTGCGATGACCGATCGCCGCCCCCCAGCGCTCCAGCGGCCTCGTCGCGCGCGACGGCCCGCCTCCGACGGCGAGCACGGCCGCCATCCACCGCCCCTCTCGCGAGATCGCGCGGTGACCGACTGCATAGACGCCGCGATAAAGACGATGAAGGCGGCGGGTACGAGTGCGATGCAGGACGTCGTCGTTGTTCAGCCCGGCAGCGCGAAGTTGCCCAACCGAAACGACGCCGTGCTGGCGGGAAGCCAACCTCGCAACCGCTCCGTCCTTGGCGACCCCCTTGGCGCGATAGTCGGACATATTCCGACTAAGGCGCCAGGCACGGGGATTCGCCCCCCCGCGGCAGGGCGAGCCCCTACTTCGGCGGCAAAGAAGTCGCGTAATCCGCGCCGGCGTCGACCCAGGCGGCGAGATCCTGGTCGGAGGCGGTGCCCTCCGAGTCGACGAAGACCATGTTCTTCGCCGGCCGGCCGGTGAAATCCATCGGGCGGACGTGCGGCTCGGTTAGGGCGCGCTCCGCGTCCTCGGGGTTCAGCCGGACCATCAGGTCGTCGCCGACGATGCCCACCGCCATGTTGCCGGCGAGCATGAAGGCGATGCCGCCGAACATCCGGCGCTTGCTGACCTCGGCGCGCCCGACCAGCGCCTCGCGCACCCGCTCCGCGAGCGCCTCATCGAACGCCATGCAGGAGCCCCGTCCCCGGGACGAAACGACCGACCCGCGCGCCGTACTCGGCGTAGTCATCTCCGTGCACGCGCAGTAGGTACGGCTCCTCCACGACTCGCACCTGCAGCTCCAGGGCAAGCAGTAGGCCGGCGAAGGCGATCAACGCAACGGGGCTCGGGACCATCAGGGCCAAGCCGAGCACCGTCGGGATCATCGCGCTGTAGATGGGATTGCGAACCAGCCCGAAGAGACCGTCGGTGACCAGCTCGGTGCGCTCTTCGGATTCGACGCCGATGCGCCACGAGTCGCCCATCGCGAGCTGCGCGACGAAGGTGCCGACGACTCCAGCCACGGCGAGGACGATCCCCACCACGTGCGCGACCACGCCATCGAGCGCCCCAATCGGCTCGCTGACGTCGAGCAGGGCCAGCAACGGCGCCACCACGGCAGCGATCAGCGACGTGACGAAGAGCGCGCCGGCCAGCCACTCCATGGGCGCCGCGTCGCGGTCGAGGCCGCGCACGCCGGTAGACCCGGTCCGGCGCACCTGCAGCGCGATCCGCACGCCGAAGGCGAGGGCGAACCAGACAGCGTAGAGAGCGAGGGCAGCTACCTCCATACCGCCAGGATGTTAGGCGCGAGCAGGCAAAAGGGGCGAATCTGATTCGATAGCCGGCCGATGGCCGTAAGCGCCCAGTACAGCGTCACGATCCGAGTCGAGCTCGACGCCCGCCAGGAGCCCCTGGGCAAATTGACGGCGGCGATCGCCGAGGCGGGCGGCCAGCTCCAGGGCGTCGACCTCGTGCCGGGTGCCGGTAGCGAGGGCAAACGGGTGCGCGAGTTCACGATCGACGCTCAGGACCGGCCGCACTGGGAGCGGATCCTGCGGGCGATCGGCTCGACTCGCGGCGCCAAGGTCCTCGACTACGTCGACCGCACGCTCCAGATGCACCGCGGCGGCAAGATCGAGATGCAGAACAAGTACCCGCTGAAGACCCGCGACGACCTCTCGATGGCCTACACGCCCGGGGTCGCCCGCGTCTGCGAGGACATCCACGCCGACCGCGCCAAAGCCTTCGAGTACACGATCAAGAAGAACACGGTCGCCGTCGTCTCCGACGGCTCCGCCGTGCTCGGCCTCGGCAACATCGGCCCCGAGGCGGCGATGCCGGTGATGGAGGGCAAGGCGATGCTGTTCAAGGAGTTCGCCGGCGTCGACGCCTTCCCGATCTGCCTCGACACCCAGGACGCCGAGGAGATCATCAAGGCCTGCGAGCTGATGGCGCCGACCTTCGGCGGCATCAACCTCGAGGACATCTCGGCGCCGCGCTGCTTCGAGATCGAGGACCGGCTCAAGGAGTCGCTCGACATCCCCGTCTTCCACGACGACCAGCACGGCACCGCCGTCGTCACGATGGCGGCCCTCTTCAACGCGCTGAAGATCGTCGGCAAGCCGATCGAGCAGCTGCGCGTGCTCGTGGTTGGCCTCGGAGCGGCAGGGGTAGCGGTCACCAAGATGATGCTCGCCTCCGGCGTCACCCACGTGGTCGGCTGCGACCGGCGCGGCGCCCTCTCGACCGAGCGCGAGGACTACCAGTCGGGCGAGATGAGCGGGATCAAGCGCTGGTACGCGGAGAGCTCGAACCCGGAGAAGCTGAGCGGTCAGCCGGCCGACGTGATCGACGGCATGGACCTCTTCATCGGCCTCTCCGGGCCGGGGATCATCCCGGCGGACGCGCTCGGCCGGATGAACGACGACGCGATCGTCTTCGCGATGGCGAACCCCAACCCCGAGGTGATGCCGGAGGACGCCGCCCCCTACGTGCGGATCATGGCGACGGGGCGCTCCGACTACCCGAACCAGATCAACAACGTCCTCTGCTTCCCCGGCATCTTCCGCGGCGCCCTCGACGCCGGCGCACCGCACATCACCGAGGAGATGAAGCTGGCGGCGGCCCGCGGCATCGCCGAAGTCGTCAACGAGGACGACCTCTCCGAGGACTACATCATCCCCAGCGTCTTCAACCGCGATGTCGCGCCGAAGGTGGCGAAGGCCGTGGTCGAGGAGGCCAAACGCGAGGGGATCGCCCGCTTCAGCGAGGAGACCGGCACCTTCTCCACCGTCGAGGTGGGATGACGGTGGCGGGCGGCCCGACGGGAGCTCGTCGGCACCGGTGAAGGTCCTCGTCACCGGTGCGAGCGGCTTCATCGGTTCGGAGCTCTGTGACGCGCTGCTCGAGCGCGGCGACACCGTGGTCGGGTTGACCCGCGACCCCGAGCGCGCTCGCCACGGCAACCCAGTGATCCTCTGGCACCCGTGGCAGCCGCACCTCGAACGGCCGCCGGCGAAGGCTTTCGAGGGCGTGGACGGCGTCGTCAACCTGGTCGGCGAGCGGATCGACCAGCGCTGGACCGACGAGTCGAAGCGACGGATCATGGAAAGCCGGCGCACCGCCACGCACAACCTGGTCGGGACGATCGCCGGCCTGGAGCGCAGGCCGAAGGTGCTGGTCAGCCAGGCGGCGATCGGTTACTACGGCGACCGCGGGGACGAACCGGTCGACGAGGCGGACGGGCCGGGCGAGGGCTTCGACTCCGAGGTCGTCCAGGAGTGGGAGAAGGCCGCCCACGAGGTCGAGCACCACGGCGTGCGGCTCGTCGTCGTGCGGACCGGCCACGTGCTCGACGCGCGCGGCGGCATGCTCGGCCGGATGCTGCCGCCGTTCAAGTTGGGCGTCGGCGGGCCGCTGGCGGGTGGCGACCAGTACGTCTCCTGGATCCACATGGCGGACGAGGTGGGGATCATGCTCTGGGCGCTCGACAACGACGACGTCAGCGGCACGATCAACGCGACGGCGCCCAACCCGGTGACCAACAAGGAGCTCTCGCAGGCGCTCGGCCGGGCGCTGAGCCGACCGGCAGTCATGCCGGTCCCCGGCCTGACGCTCGACCTGATGTTCGGCCGTGAGTTCGGCAAGGTCCTGCGCGGCGGCCAGCGGGTGCTGCCGGAGCGGGCGCTCGAGCTCGGCTACGAGTTCAAGTACGACGACCTGGACAAGGCGCTGCGCAACCTGCTCTAGGAGAGCTCTTCGGCGAGCGCTTCCCGCAGCGAGCCGGAGTCGCCGGCCCGCCGCAGCCCGCGGAGAAGGCGTCTCACGCCCGCGCGCCCCGAAGGCGCCGCGATCAGCGGGATGTCCGCAGCTTCGAGGATCGGCTCCGAAAATCGCGTCGCGACGGGATCGGTCGTGCCGAGGTAGGCGATCGCCGCCGAATCCTCGCTCGCCCGCCTCGCTCCGGCTCCGATCGCGGCCAGGCGAGCGTCGCCTGAGCCACGGAGGTCGTCCACGCAGACAACCCGCAGGCGGAGATCGTCGGCTCGGGAGCCAGCCTCCGCCGATGCCGCCCGCGCCTCCGCGCAGAGGGGCCGGCTGACGTAGACGGACAACGTTGCGTCGTCGGCGACACCCGACTCCCCGCAGCCCGCTGTCAACGCCGCTACGACGAAGAAGCTCAGCACAAGCTGGGAGAGGCGCAGGGTGGGCCGGGTGACCCCTCCACGAAGGCTCAAGGGACCACGCCCGAACCCACAGACGCGATCCAGCTGCGCGACGGTCTTCGGGGAGGGGTCACCCGGCCCTCCCCACCCACCTCAACCAAAGAAGACCTCGGCCTCCCGGTACAGCTCCGGCGGCACGGTCTTCAGCTCGGCGGTCGCGGCGCTCAGGTCGACGAGCTCGATGTCGGTGCCCCGCAGCGCGGTCATCTTGCCCCACTCCCCCGCCTCCACCGCGTCGATCGCGTGCAGGCCGAAGCGGGTCGCCAGGACGCGGTCGAAGGCGGTCGGGGTGCCGCCGCGCTGGACGTGACCGAGCACGGTGGCGCGGGCCTCCTTGCCGGTGCGGCGCTCGATCTCGCCCTCGAGCCAGTGGGCGATGCCGCCGAGCCGCACGTGGCCGAACTCGTCGAGCTTGTCGTCCTGCGCCTCGGGGATGCCGCCGACCGGCTGCGCCCCCTCGGCGACGACGAGGATCGGCGCGTACTGGCTCTCGAAGCGCCGGCCCACGAACTCGCAGACCTTCTCGACGTCGAATTCCTGCTCGGGAATGAGGATGACGTTGGCGCCGCCGGCCAGGCCGGCATGGAAGGCGATCCAGCCGGCGTGGCGGCCCATCACCTCGGCGATCAGGACCCGGTGGTGGCTTCCCGCCGTCGTGTGCAGGCGGTCGATCGCCTCCATCGCGATGTTGACCGCGGTGTCGAAGCCGAAGGTGTAGTCGGTGGCGCCGAGGTCGTTGTCGATCGTCTTCGGCACGCCGACGACCTTGACCCCGTGCTCATCGTGCAGCCGCGAGGCGGCGCCGAGCGTGTCCTCGCCGCCGATCGCGATCAGGCCGTCGATACCTTCGGCGGCGAGGTTGGCGAGCAGGCGCTCCGGCCCGCCCTCCTGCTTGAAGGGGTTGGTCCGCGACGAGCCGAGGATGGTGCCGCCGCGCGGCAGGATCCCGCGCACCTCGGGCACGCCGAGTGGCGCCCCGTCGCCCTCCAACGGCCCGTGCCAGCCGTCGCGATAGCCGACGAACTCGTGACCGCACTGTTCGACGCCTTTGCGGACGATCGCCCGGA